>QCTB01000026.1 GCA_003209055.1 Prochlorococcus sp. AG-670-O13 | reverse complement strand
CAATTATCAAATTTTGGTGTAAAGACTCGAATATTTAATGCAATACTCTCTCAAGTTCAATTTGAAAAGTCACCACTTGTTGAATATTACAAAAGCAGAGGAGCTGAACCAGTTGAATGCAATAAAGAAGAATTAATTTCGGAAGGCTATTATGTTTTGCAAGCACCTCTTTATTCAAGAAGAATAACCCCAACACTTAGGCATGATTCTCGAAGGTTAGCAAGGGCAGTAATGTTTATGAATAAAAAGTTGAAGAAATTAAATTAATAAGCATCTTGTAATTCATAGAAATCAGGTTGAATATAATCTTTTCTTAATGGCCATCCTCTCCAGTCTTCTGGCATTAAAAGTCTTTTTGGATTGGGATGATCAGAAAAATTTATTCCGTACATGTCATAAGTCTCTCTTTCTTGCCAATCACTTCCTTTGAAGATTTTATAGAGACTTGGTACAGATAAATCTGATTCTCTTTTTAAAAAGACTTTTACCCTGACCTCTTTAAGCTCATTTATTTCTTGAAAATCTCCAAGTGAGATTAAGTGGTAAAAACTTACGAGACATTTTCCAGGCCCTTCATCATAGCCTCCTTGACACTGAAGATAATTAAATCCAAATCTTTTTAAAGTTGATATGGCTTCGTATAATTTTTCTGGTTTTACAGAGAGGATCTCAACCCCAATATGATCATTACCTAAAGATTCGTTTATAATCCCTTCGTTAGTAAGTTGATTACTTACAATTCCTATTTGTTCTACTATCTCTTCAGAAGACTGAGATGAATTTAGGTTGTCCATTATTTTGTATCTTTATCGATTAAATTTGATTCATATAAATTCTTTTTGGTTTCTTCTATCTGCTCTGAATTGGATGACTCAATTGATTTCTCAGACGCTTTGTTTAAGTATGCTCCGGTATTTTCAGAAAATACAAGATTCATATCGTGATCAACTGTAAAATATCTATGAAACTGTTCAGTTTTACTCCTTTCAAGAATAGTCTCATTACCAACTTTCTTTCTTAATTTAATAACTGCATCAAAAATAGCTTCTGGTCTTGGCGGACATCCAGGAAGGTATAAATCGACAGGTATTAATTTATCAACTCCTCTAACTGCAGTGGTCGAGTCGGCACTAAACATGCCGCCAGTTATAGTACAAGCTCCCATAGCTATGACATATTTGGGCTCAGGCATTTGCTCGTATAATCTTACTAAAGCTGGTGCCATCTTCATTGTGACTGTCCCTGCAACGATAAGTAAGTCAGCCTGCCTTGGGGAACTTCTAGGCACTAGACCAAATCTATCAAAGTCAAATCTTGATCCTATAAGCGCCGCAAATTCTATAAAACAGCAGGCCGTCCCGTACAAAAGAGGCCACAGACTACTTAATCTGGCCCAGTTATGAAGATCATCGAGGCTTGTCATTATGATATTTTCACTCAAGTCAGTTGTTACTTGAGGCGGACCAAGAGGATTACAGCTTTCTTCTCTAAGTTCTCTGATTGCTTTTGGTGAAATTGGATTGTTCAATTTTTTAACTCCATTCTAAAGCTCCTTTTCTCCAAGCATAAGCAAGAGCAATAACTAGTATTGCAATGAATATTAAGGCTTCAATAAATGCTAGTAAGCCTAGTCTATTGAATGCAACTGCCCAAGGATAAAGAAATACTGTTTCTACATCAAATATAACGAATACTAATGCAAACATGTAATATCTAATGTTGAATTGGATCCAAGCTCCTCCAATTGGCTCCATTCCTGATTCATAGGTTAATTTTCTTTCTCCAGTTCTACCTTTTGGAGCAACTATAATGTTAGTAATTAAAGCTAAAATTGGGACTGCAGCAGCAATAATTAAAAAACCTAAAAAGTATTCGTAGCCTGGTAGTGAAAACATTTAAGAAAAATTTAAGGAAAATTCGCTTAATTAAGCAAAATCTTTTAGAGTCATTAAAGTTAAATACTAAATCGTGAGTGAAAACATTCAACCATCTTCTAAGGATAACCAAATAATAGAGGATTTAGCAAAGGAAAAATTTTCTGAAAAATTACCTGAACTCAAAGATAAACAATTAATTACTAACTTAGAACAAAATAGATTCGAATGTAGAAGTTGTGGATACATTTATGATCCTTTAGAAGGGAATAAGAAGCTAAACATACCAAAAAACACCCCTTTTTCAAAAATAGATGGAAATACTTTTGCTTGTCCAGTTTGCAGAGCGGGTAAAAATTTATATAAAGATATAGGACCAAGAGAAAAACCTAGTGGTTTTGAAGAGAATTTAACTTATGGATTTGGATTTAATAGTTTGCCACCTGGCCAGAAAAATATTTTAATTTTCGGTGGGTTAGCATTTGCAGCAGCTTGTTTCCTTTCTTTATACTCTTTGCATTAATATAATTTCATGAAAAAATTTTTAACTAGCCTTCCAAACCTTTTTTTACTACTTACTCTTTGCTTTGTTTTAAGTAGTTGTTCAAGTACAGGTGTGAAAATGAGCGAGAGTAGTCCTTGGGAAACTATTCAATTTGAAGATCAGTCAAATGCACTGGATATTGACTTTATAGATAATAACCATGGCTTTCTTGTTGGTTCCAATAGACTAATTATGGAATCCAATGACGGTGGAAAATCTTGGGAAAAAAGATCACTAGATATTGCTGCAGAGGAAAATTTTCGTTTGCTTGATATAGATTTCAAAGGCTCCGAAGGTTGGTTAATAGGACAACCTTCTTTAGTAATGCATACTATTGATGAAGGTAAAAATTGGACTAGATTATCGCTTGGTAAGCTACCTGGCCAACCTTTTTTAGTTTCAACTGTAGATAATGGAGTTGCTCAATTAGCTACAACCTCAGCAGCTATTTATGAAACATCAAATAGTGGTGAAACATGGGAAGCAAAAGTATCAGATCCTTCAGAACAGGGAGGTATAAGAGATTTAAGAAGAACAACAAATGGAGATTATGTAAGTGTAAGTAGTCTCGGTAATTTCTTCTCCACTCTTGATAGTGAAAGTGATACGTGGATAGCTCATCAAAGAGCAAGTAGTAAAAGAGTACAAAGCATAGGATTTAATCCAAAAGGGAACTTATGGATGTTGTCTCGTGGTGCTGAAATTAGGTTTAATGAAGATAGTAATGATTTAGAAAGTTGGACTAAACCTATAGTTCCCATTTTAAATGGATACAATTATTTAGATATGGGGTGGGATCCTGAAGGTAATATTTGGGCTGGTGGAGGAAATGGGACATTAATAGTAAGTAAAGATGATGGTAAAACATGGAATTCTGATCCAATTGCTTCAAACCTGCCAACTAATTTTATTAAGATTCAATTTTTAGAGAAAGATGATTTAAGTTCTCCTAAAGGATTTATTCTTGGAGAAAGAGGCTACATTTTGAAGTGGAACGGATGAGTTCAAATTAAAATAAAAAATAAAAAAATTCTTAATTTTCTTGTAATTTAACAACTGTCTGTAACCAAGCTGTTAATTTCTCCACAAACTTAGGATTTTTCCTAGTAAGATCAAATAGTAAATAATTGTGATTATGGCCGCAGGTTCAACGGGTGAACGCCCATTTTTTGAAATAATCACCAGTATCAGATACTGGATTATTCATGCAGTAACACTTCCAGCTATCTTTATAGCAGGCTTCCTTTTTGTTTATACAGGGTTAGCCTATGATGCTTTTGGAACTCCACGTCCAGATAGTTATTTTCAGGCGTCTGAGTCAAAAGCACCTGTTGTAACGCAAAGATACGATGCTAAATCTCAATTAGATTTAAGAACAAAATAATTATGTCAAATTCTCAAGCTCCAATGCAGGCCGTTGAAGTCCGCGTCTATCCGATTTTTACTATTCGTTGGCTAGCAGTTCATGCTCTCGCGATACCTTCAGTATTTTTCTTAGGTGCTATAGCAGCCATGCAATTCATCAGACGTTAACTTTTTTAATTATGCAAGTAAACGAAAATCCGAATAAAGTTCCAGTAGAACTTAATCGTACAAGTCTTTATTTAGGCTTACTATCTGTATTTGTTTTAGGAATTTTATTTTCCAGTTACTTTTTCAACTAAACTAAAATTATGAGTAAATTAAAAGGCCCTGATGGTAGGATTCCCGACAGATTACCTGATGGTAGACCAGCTGTTGCATGGGAAAGAAGATGGACGGAAGGAACTCTTCCTCTATGGCTTGTTGCTACAGCTGGAGGCATAGCCGTTATTTTTGTATTAGGTATATTTTTCTACGGATCATATCAAGGAGTGGGTGCAGGTTAAATTAGCCAAAACTTTTTAGCTAAACCTACATATTAGCTCCAGTAAGAATCTGTAAATATCTTTAGCTTTTCTTTTGTAGAGCTAGGGATATTTTCTTTTTGAGTCATTAATCCGTCCTTCAAAGAAAAATGAGATTTGCTTTTAGGCCTTTCTTTATCGATAACTTTCGCTATTTCAAAAACAATTTTATTAGCAACTTCAGTATTCGTTCTTAAATTTTTCATTACCATCTCTACGGAGACTTCCTGATGAGTTTGATGCCAGCAATCATAATCAGTGACCATAGATAAGGAGGAATAAGCTATCTCAGCCTCTTTCGCTAATCTTGCTTCAGTGTGGTTTGTCATTCCTATAATTGAACATCCCCAACTTCTATATAAGTTAGATTCTGCTCGAGTCGAAAAAGCAGGTCCCTCCATAGCTAGATATGTGCCTCCTTTATGTAACTGTCTTCCCCCAGGGATATTTTTTTCACCCACATTGCTTAAAATTGATGATAAATTCCTGCAGAAAGGATCCCCCATAGTTACATGAGCTACTGCCCCCTCATTAAAAAATGTTGCAGGTCTATTAACAGTTCGATCAATAAATTGATCAGGAACAACAATGTCAAGGGGTCTTATTTGTTCCTGAAGGGACCCAACTGCTGAAGGGGCGATTATCCATCTCACACCAATTGATCGGAGAGCCCAAATATTAGCTTTGTAAGGTATTTCTGTTGGATTTAGTCTATGTGTTCTTCCATGTCTTGCTATAAAAGCAATCTCTAACTTCCCAACTTTAAAGAGCCTAATTAAATCAGAAGGTTTACCATAAGGGGTATTGACCTCAATTTCTTCAAAACATTCAATTTTATCTATTGAATAGAAACCACTTCCACCAATTATTCCTAATCTTGATTTTTGAATCGGTAATAAATGTTCTTTACTCATTGTTATTCAAATGACTATTAATCATCTAGTACTAATTGGAGGAGGACATACAAATGTTCTTTTAATTAGAAAATGGTTGATGTATCCGAAATTAATGCCAGAAATTCCTATCTCAATTATATCTAGAGATGATTATTTAGTTTATTCTGCTATGTTCCCTTCTGTGATATCTAAATCAATTTCTTTAGATGATAGCTTAATCAATATAAGATCTTTAGCTAGAAAGGCAAAATTATCTTTCATAAAGGATGAAGTAACAAATATTGATTTAAATTTAAAAGAAATTTGCTTAAAAAATAGACCCTCAATTGCCTATTCTAAATTAGTACTTAACTACGGTAGTCAAACCAAAATTCCAGAAGAATTTGAAGATTTAGTCAATAATCAAATCGCTTTCCCAATTAAACCTTTTTTCCAATCTTATGAGTTAATTAAAAATGAAGATAAGTATGATTCTGAAACTGAAAAATCTTTTGTTATTGTGGGAAGCGGACTTGCAGCAATTGAAATTGCTTTTGCACTAAGAAAAAGATGGGAAAAAAGATCTTTAAAGATTCTTTGTAAATCAAATAAAGTAGATATTAAAATCTTAAAAAGTTTTTGCAGATCTAATATAGAAGTAGTTGGAAACCTTCCTATTGATTATGGAAAGATTCTATTATGTACAGGAAATTCTTCACCACTATGGGTACAAAAATATAATTCAGAATTGGATTCTAATGGTAGATTTTTTACAAATCAGCAATTAAGTTTAAAAAATTTTCTAGGAACTTTTGCGACTGGTGATTGCGCAGTTATAGAAGATTCTAAGAGACCTTCATCTGGAATATTTGCAGTAAAAGTTTTGGATATATTGGCGACTAATATTCAGAGGGAAATAAAAGGTAAATCATTAAAAAGATGGTCTCCTCAAAAATTTGGATTGCAAATAGTAAATTCTTATCCCAGGAAGATTCCGAAGGCTTTTGCTTTTTATGGAGATGTTGTAATTGGACCTTCTTTTCTTTTTTGGTACCTTAAAAATAAAATTGATAAAGGCTTTATTAAAAAATTTAGTTTCTTAGATTCGAATATGACTCAAAAAGTCAAAGAAGATAGAATGAAGGATTGTAGAGGATGTGCAGCTAAAATTCCTCAAAGTATTTTAAATAAATCCTTAAGAAGCGCTCAATTAGAAAATTTTGCAATTTCTCCTGAGGACTCAGTTGAAATTTACAATAATCAAGATACTATTCTTCAAAGTGTTGATGGATTTCCAGCTTTGATAAGTGATCCTTGGCTAAATGCAAAAATTACTGTATTGCATGCATGCTCAGATTTATGGGCTTGTGGAGTAAAACTTTCATCTGCACAGGCACTAATATCACTACCAAAAGTAGAAAAAGATTTTCAAAGCTATCTTTTCTCTCATTGTTTAAAAGGCATAAAAACAGCAGTTGAAGAACAAGGGGGTGAGTTAATTGGAGGGCATACTTTTGAGTCAAGAAGTTTAATTGATAAACCATATTCTTTAGGTATCGATATCTCTTTAACTGTTCAGGGAGTTTTGAAAAACGGAGCTAAACCATGGTTTAAATCTGGTATGCAAAAAGGCGATATTATTCTAATGTCAAGACCTCTAGGCGTTGGAATTTTTTTCGCAGCTCAAATGCAAAATATAAGTTTGAAAGATAGTTCAGAGGAGATTATGAGAAATTTAGTTACAAGTCAGCAAGTATTGATTGAAAAAATTTATTTGCTTCAAGATAAATTTGGAGAAACATTTATAAATGCAGCTACTGATGTAACTGGCTATGGATTTATAGGACACCTTAAAGAGATGATTGATTCATCAAATTTATTAAGGAAAGATAATAATCTTAAGCCTATTAGGGTCTTATTAGATTTAATGGCATTTAAAGCTTATCCAGGTATATTTGATTTAATACATAAAGGTATCAGAAGCTCTTTGTTCGAATCTAATAAAGAAATATTTGATCAAATTCTTTCAGAAAAACTAAATAAAAGGATAATCTTATTTTCAAAAAAAAATAAAATTCATAATGAAAGCTTTAAAGAAAAAATCTCATTATTATTAGATCCACAAACCTGTGGCCCGCTCTTGATAAGTTGTAATCCTAAGTATGAAAGTTTTTTAAAGGATGAATGGTATAAGGTTGGAGAAGTAATAAATTGATTTTTATTCCCTTTTAATCTTATCGATCTCTATATATCTCAACCTTTTAATTTCATCCCCCATTTCTTTACCTGGTTGCCATCCTTCACTTTTTAATAATTCTCCACTTTTCTTTGACGTAATAAATTTATAAATAAATAGCCATTTTAAAAATGATTTCCAAAATAAACCCCCATTGCAAATTAATAATTTAACTGTTTCTTCGTCTAAGTTTTTTGTTTCAATAAACTCAGTCCAATTTGAGGGGGTCATATATAGAAATTTTTCTTTCTCATTTTCTAATTGATTTGTAGTATTCAAGTACTCTTTTAGAGTTTTCTTTTCCTTGCTATTAATAAAAAATCTTTGACAAGAAAGCTCTAAATTTTCTGAATTTTTTAATAGGTAGAGAATATAATTACCTTTCAATTTTTTAATCCACTTTAAACCCCTTATAAATTCATTATTAACGATAATATTTTTATTTATAATAGGAATAACTTTCCAATCATTTAATAAAGAAACTATTTTTGCAAGATTATCGTATTTATATATTTCTGACAATTCCATCCTAATTCTTATACTTATTCCAGGTGGAAATCTAGATTTAGTTTCATCTTTGATAATTTTCCATGGCCATCTGTTAACAGTCTGTTGAGATTGTTGAAGTGATTTAGTTGAAATTTTGAAATCTAATCTTGAGGCATATCTTGCGCATCTTATTAATCTACTGGGATCATCTTGAATACTATTTTCATGCAACAAATGTAGCTCTTTTTTTTGTATATGTTTTATGCCATCAAAGAAATCATAAATTTCTTTCTTTGAGAATTCAAAAGCTATTGCATTTATACTAAAGTCTCTTCTTTTTAAATCCTCTTCAATATTTGCATATTTTACGATTGGATTTAATCCTGGAGCTTCATAATACTCTTTTCTCGCAGAAGCTATATCAATTTTTAAATTGTTAATATTTAGTTCTACAGTATTGTATATTTCAAATTCTTTTATAAGGCAAAGTTCAACATTTGAGATATTTTTTTTTATGAATTTTGCTAAATCAACTGAAGATCCTTCCGTAACAATATCTATGTCGAGAGGTGTGAAGAATGTCTTTTTATGAATTTTAGTGATTAGTAGATCTCTTATATAGCCACCTACAATTGCAACTTTAACTTTACTATTCAATTCAATATACTCAGAAATTATATTAAATAAATTGAAAGGAATTTTTGATATTTTGGAATTTATATATGCAGAAATATCATTCATTCAAATTTCAGTTTATTGCTCTTATTGGAGCTAATCTTGGGTCTAGAATTTTGCTCCCTTTATCACCAAATTTTACTGCTAACGATATTTTTTCGCCACTTCCAAAAATATGTATAATTTCACCCTTACCAAATTTCGAGTGAATTACTTTATCTCCAACTAACCAACTTTTACCTTTACTGGGTCCTGAATATAGTTTTCTTACTGCATTAATAGGTTTATTATTAAATTCATTTGAATTATTCCGATCTACTCTTGTTAAACGGTCAAGATGGCGATCCCTTCTAATAGAAGCACCGCCAGACTGAGGTAATTCGCCGTCAATTAATTCTTCTGGTATTTCCGAGAGAAATATTGAAGGTATGGTTGCTTCTCGCATGCCTCCCCATAATCTCCTTTCTCTTGCATGTGATAAGAAAACCCTCTCTTTAGCTCTCGTTATACCCACATAGCATAATCTTCTTTCTTCTTCAAGAAGAGAAGGAGTTTCAATTGACCTATGACTTGGGAACAACCCTTGTTCTAAGCCAGTTATAAATACATTTTGAAATTCTAGTCCTTTGCTGTTATGGAGAGTCATTAAGGTAACAGAGTTAGCATGATTTTTTTTTGTATCATTATCTGTTGTCAAAGCTGCTGTTGATAAGAATCCTTCTAAATCTGCGTTCTCGGTCTCTTCTTCAAATTGAGTAGCAGCATTTATTAATTCCTGTAGATTATTTCTTCTGTCTTCAGATTCTTCTGAACCACTCGTTAATAAATCACTTAAGTAACCGCTTTTTTCTAATATTAACTGAAGAATTTGAGCTGGCCCTGAATTTTCTACATAGCAAAGAAGATCATTCATAAGCTCTGTGAATTTATTAATGCCTTTTGATGATCTGCCTATAGCTTCATCTAAGCTTTGTTTGTCATTTATGACTTCCCATAAAGGTATATTTAAGTTATTTGATAGCTCATTAAGCTTTTGAATAGTTGTTTTACCTATCCCTCTTCTCGGTACATTTATGATTCTCAAAAGGCTTACATTATCTGAAGAATTAACTAAGACTTTTAAATATGCAACTGCATCTTTAACTTCTCTTCTGTCATAAAAACGTAATCCGCCAAAGATTGTATATGGAATTCTCCATCTTACTAGGGATTCTTCTAATACTCTAGATTGAGCCCTAGTCCTGTAGAGGATTGCAAAATTTTTCCAGATTGGTTGACTATTGTAATTGTTTAGAGATCTTAATTTTGTTGTTATAGCCTCAGCTTCAGATATTTCATCATCACAGCTAAGCAACTTTAAAAGTTCTCCTTCATCTTTTGTTGGCTTTAAAACCTTTTCAATTCTTTCAGTATTATTTTTAATTAGAGAGTTTGCAGCATCTATTATATTTGATGATGATCTATAGTTTTCTTCTAATTTAACCAAAGAAGCTTTATCATCATTATTTGATGAATTTTTGAAGTCTTCTTGAAATCCAATTAATATTCTGAAATCAGCTGCCCTAAAACTATAAATACTTTGATCGGCATCGCCAACAACAAAAATTGATCTATCTTCCCATTCGCAAAATTTGTTTGGTTCAGTGTTCCCAGCTGTAATTAATTTTATAAGTTCATATTGTGTCCTATTTGTATCTTGATATTCATCAATTAATATATGTTGGAATCTTTTATGCCAGTAATCCCTAACTAAATCATTTTGTCTTAATAAGAAAACAGGAAGTAACAAAAGATCATCAAAATCTAAAGCATTATTTTTTGAGAGAGATATTCTGTATTTTCTGTAAGCATCTGCAATAATTTTATCAAAATGATTATCGGCTTTTTCTTCAAGGTCATTAGCTGTAAAACATTGATTTTTTGCGTTACTAATAGCTCTCTTAATTTTCTTAGGATCAAATCTTTTTGGATCAAGACTCATATCTTGACTAACAATTTCTTTTACTAAAGTCTGAGAATCTGTTTCGTCATAAATAGAAAATCGTCTTGTCCATGTTAGACCTTCAGGATCTTGATATTTTTCAATATCGTATCTTAAAAGTCTTGAAAATAATGCATGAAAAGTTCCTATCCATAGATCTCTCAGTCTTTCTTGATCAATATTCGTTCTTAATTGATTCTGATCAAATTCCTTGAGAGTTGACCAAGGCTGCCCAAATTGATCTAAAGCTATTTCTTGTGCAAGTAGCACTTGAAGTCGAGCTTTCATTTCTTTGGCAGCTTTATTTGTAAAAGTTACTGCAAGGATATTAAAAGGATCAACTGAGTTGTTTTCAATTAGATTAGCAATTCTATGAGTGAGAGCCTTGGTTTTCCCACTACCTGCACCAGCAACAACTAGCAGTGGGCCATTTATATGATTTACTGCTTTTAGTTGTGCATTATTTAAAGATTTTAAAAGGAAGTTGTTAGTTTGATGCACTTTTTGTATGTTATTTAATCAAAATTTTAAACTTACTTTAATTTGGAGATTGAGTATTAGTTTCTAATTCTTGTAATGCTTTTTTTAAATTTATTAGTTCATTATTATTGATGATTATTTCTTCAAATTTATTCTGAGGCATTTTTAATTTAATACTTCTTTCAAGAATTTCGTTTTCTAATCTTTTTTTATAAGAGGAAACAAGTTTTTTTGATAATTTTAATTCTTGTTTATCCAAAATTTTAAAGAAATTCTTTTTTTATCTTAGCGAAAAATTTTTTTTATTTACATTTTTTTAAAAATCACTTCGAAATCAAGTTTTTGATTAAGAAGCATTTCGTTTGTTTTAAAAATTAAATATTTTAATTTGCTCTGATCTAAGATGTTTAGATAAGAATTTTTTGATTTTTTAATTTAGTAATGTCAGTTTCAAATAATAAACAAATGTTATCAACTGATACAGATTTAGAAAATATAAATAATAAAAATATTGAATATATAAAAGAATTTATAAATACTGCAAACTCAAGATTAGATGCAATAAATTCAATAACAAATAATTCTCACGCAATAGCAGCAGATGCAGTAACTGCAATGATTTGTGAGAATCAAGACTCAGTTAATTCAAAAATATCAATAGATACCACAAATAAGATGTCTGTTTGTCTAAGAGATGGGGAAATAATTTTAAGGATTGTTTCTTACCTTTTAATTTCCAATGATGAATCAGTTTTATCTAAAAGCTGTTTAAAGGACCTTAAAAATACTTATCTAGCCATTGGCGTACCTCTAAAAAATGCAATACGAGTTGTTGAACTAATTAGAGAGGCAACGATTTCTGATTTAAAATCAACGGTAAATGCCATGTCAGGAACAAAAGGATTTCTTCCTGATTTAATTTCTAATACAGAGTCTCAATTTGAAAAAATAATCAATCTTTTAAAATAGATATATTTCTTATCTCTGATGTATGTGAGGTTTGTATTACAGTATTGTTTTCGTAATTTCTAATTACTGAATATCTTGACCTTATATGAGTAGATAAAAAACAAATTCTCTCTTCAGAAATTGTTGAACTGTAAATAGTTTTAATATTTAAGTTTTCATTTTCATCTATCAAATATTCTGAAGATGAAATCACGGATTCAGTATATCCCTTATTACGGTATACTTTTCCTTTATTTTTATCCTTTGGTAAAAATAATAATATAGTTTTATCCTCCTTATTTTCTTGATCCATCTCCCAATCACTAATAGCTCGCCAACTAATTGATATAGGAATTAAAGGAGATTTAGAGCTTAAATTATACTTTTCAAAAAGTTCAACTACATTTTTATTTTTTATTTCTAACTCTTTTATCACTATTTTACTAGTTGAATTTTCAATTTCCTGAAAGGCTAAGGAATGAGTGCTTCTTATTGATTTCCACTCTCCTAAACTTTTTTTAATAAATTCATTAATTGTTATTAGATTCTTCGTCAAGTTTGTCTTCTACTGAATGATTGGTGGCTTTTTGTATCATCCTAACCATTGAATCAATCATTAATCTTTTAGCAGAAGTTACTTTTAATCCTGATGGTGTGGTTGATATTTGTTCTCCAGGGCGATCATATGATGTTGGTCTAAATGGTGTCATCTAAAATTTTTATTTTAAATCAGCAGAATTATATTCTTACATAAATAGTCATTTTTAATTTTATTGTTTGCAAAAATGTTATATCTTTTGAGATTTATTTCATAATTATTAATTCTTGACTTATTTTGGAATTTTTCTTTTTGCTAAACCTGAAACGGTTGCTAAAGCAAACATACCTAAAAGAGCTATTCCCAGAAATAAACCTGCCCCCTGGCTTACTCCAGCGCCAACGGCGACAAGGATAGAATCACTGATTAGGAGGCTTATTAGTAAAGCTGGAGTGAATATTTTCCATCGAGTCCCTCCTATACCTATTGCATAACTAAGAAAATCAAAAAGTCCAGTCATAAGAAGACCTGTCATTAAGAAGAAATTTTCCTCTAATTGGTTTTGATTAAAACTTTCAATTCTTTTCATTGCCTTTGATCCTACTAAACGACGTACTGGATTACGCCCAAAATATCTTGCGATGAAGAAAGCTGCTTGGCAAAAAATAATATCAGATAAAATAATTGTAAAGTAACCTTTCTGAAATCCTAATAAAGAGCCTGCAAGTAAAGAATAAGCGGAACTTGGAAGAGCTGGTAAAATTATGCTTACACCTCTAAGAATAAAAATTCCAAAAGGGGCCCATATGCCCATACTCTGCACCCGGTTTCTTAAGGGGTCGATACCATAATTTTGGATTAAATAAATAAGTACAATAAATATTCCTACGAAAAAAATAATTGAAAGAAATTTTTGAAGTTTATTCATTAATTTAGATAAAAAAATATTGAAGTGTAATTTGGATATTTAACAATTGATTATATCTATAATAGAGTTACTAAAACAAAATCTTTTTATAAGGTTTTAAGTCCAACTATTTATCACTTAATCAAGTTAACAAGTAGGTTAAAAATTTATATTGAATTATGAATCTAAATTTTTAACTATAAAATTTATTAGATTTGTTTTATTAATTTGGTATTAACTCTTTTTTTTATTTTTAACAATTATATGGTTCATGCTAAAAAGATACTAGTAACTATATTTTCAAGAAATCTCTTAAGTTTCTTGTTGATTCTTATTGGTATATTTACCCCCATAAATGATTTATATGCTTTATCGCATGATTGGATTAGTGGTCCAGTTAGTAAATATGGGGAACAATTATGGGATAAACAAAGTATTAAAAGAAATAAAGATGGCTCTGTGAGGGTCTTGAGTAGATTTATTCCAAAAACTAAAAGTGAAATTACCCAGGATATTCTTTATACGATGGATATCAATTGTTTTGAGAAATCTTTTAGGGATATTACTATTGAGACCGATCAAGTAAATGAATTTGTAAACAATAATGCTGAATGGAAAGATCCAAATGGAGATAAACTAATCCTTGGAGTGATTAGACAAGTATGTAATTTTGAGAAATAATTTTTGATATAGTCTGTTTAGATTTTTATAAAATATTGAATACGGAAATTTTATAATTAAATATTCTTTAGTTATTTTTTGCAATACATGTAGCGTTTATGAAATTATTAATAGATGAGGTTGAACTTGAATTAAGTAGATGATCAGCTATTTTGGCATGACCTAATGAATTTGGATGTTCGTCATATTCAATTTGATGTGAATTTGAAGAATACAATTTTTTGTTTTTTTTAAGTGTAGAGAAATCAAATTTTATATTTTTTGAGGCAAGGAAAATTCTACCTTCGCCCGAAAGAAAATAGTGATCTGCTCCATTCAAGAATTTTTCTGGGAATACTCCTGTATAAACTAAATTTAGGGGAGCGATTCCATTAGATAATTTAGATAAATCCGTAACTGCTTGCTTTATTTTTACGATTTCTTCAGGCTTTGGTGATTTTAATTCTTTTATTTTCTCTTTTGATAAATATTTATTTTTGGGATTTGAAACATTTTTTCTTGGATCAATCATTATATTCCCATCCAAAAGAAAATTTTTTATAAGTCGTGCAGTATTAGAGTACCTTTGCGAAGCATCATAAAAAAATGATATTAATCTTATACTCAGAAATCTCTTTATAATTCCTTCTTTTGAGTTGAATCGTTTATTAGATCTTCTTGCAGATAATAAATCTTTTTCGTTAACAGTAATATATAAATCTGATTTTGCAGCCCTACTGGCATCTAGATGATTTATAAAAATAATAATCCCATCTAAGTTCGATTCACTTAATTTATCCTTGTAAATTTCTAAATAGGCGGGGTAATCAGCTATTCCCCACCCTCCTGCAGATGCATTGATGAATTCAATTAACTTATCATTATTTTTATTGAAATGAACGTTTAGAAGACTGGGGAATGCCTCTTCATAATCTACGAGCCAACCAAAAGTATATGAATCTCCAAGTATTAAATATTTACACGATTTCTGCTTATCATGTCTTGAATCTAATGAAATTCTATTTGCATATTTACCAAATAAATATTTTTTTTTAATATCAACCCAAGTTTCATGGATAGCACTACCATTTTCAATATTAGAGATAAGACCATTGTGATGAATTTTTCTCCAAGATGTGTTCACTAGTTGATAGGCAATAAGATTCGATCCAATTTCTATTCCTATGTAAGTAAGTATTAAAGGTACAAATAACTTAAATATATGTGAAATTTTCATTTTTTATATACCTAAAAATAAAAAAACTCTGTCTGAAACAG
>QCTB01000025.1 GCA_003209055.1 Prochlorococcus sp. AG-670-O13 | reverse complement strand
GTAGTCCAAATGATACCCCCCTCCTCGACTTTTGTTTACAATTAGTAATATTATATTATTAAATTTATACAGTAATGAATTCAAACAAAGACATTCTAGACAGAGCCATTGGGAGACCAGCAATGATGGCTTTTATGATTTTAGTTGGGACATATGTAACAACGGGTCAACTTATCCCAGGTGTTTTTTAATGGGAAACAAAATGCAAAAAAGAAATATAGATCCTCAAAAAACAATCGCAGAGAAATTAAATGGTAGATTTGCTCTTGTTGGTGTTATAGCTTTATTTGGGGCTTACATATCAACTGGTCAAATTGTTCCTGGGATTATTTGAGAATTCTTCAACTAAGATAGTCATGAAAGTCAGCTAGTAAAGATACAAGTTGACTTTTTTTAAAAAGATATTTAATGATATTTTTTAAAAATTTTAATTAAATAATAATTTATCGCTACTTAATTAAACTACCTTATAAGTTAATTATGTATAACAAATTGTGATTATGAAAAAACTTCTTTTAATAGTATTTTCCTTATTTTTTCTATCCTCATGCAGTAATGATAAAGATTTTTTTCTTACCAAAGAAAATGCATTAATTAGTTGCGGTGGAAAACCTCGTATTATCGAAAATGAAAATGAAGAGATAATTAATATAGAAGTGAAGGACTTAATAGATAGAATAGGTAAGTATGTGGAATTTACAATTGTAGAGACTGATAAGAAAGGCGGGAAATATAGAATTATTAATTGTTTTCCAAGTGAAGAACCACAAGATTCAATAATAAAAACTATAAAAACAAATTACAAATTAAATAATTAGGATTTTTTTAGAGTGATTGACTTGCATTTAAAGAAAATAAAGGGAATATAAAGAAAATGATAATTCCAATGGAATCAATTAAAACCCCAAAAAGAATTATTAAGAAACAGCTTAAAAATGTCAATAAAGCAATTATTGAAATTGCAGAAATGAAATTTGCAAATATTGAAGAAAAAGAAGAGAAATTAGATGCACTTGTTTTTTTAAAGAATCAAATATTGAGGAAGGCGGAAAAGTTAGAAATTAAATAACAAAAAAATATTATGAATATTGAATCTTTACTATTTTGTATCAGCTACATTCTTAAAGAATTCACAATAAGCCATTAATTCTGATTCTGTTTCAATTTTGAGATTTAAATCATTAATCGCCTTCTTGTTATCAATTCTGTAACCATACCAGTCAAGACAAACTTCTCTCTGTCTTTGGGTTTCTGAAACTGATATTGAATCTGGTATTGAGGTCTTGGAACAACCCCAAATGAAAATGATTAAAGGTACGTAGAAAATTACACGTTTCATTTCGTAATCTCAACTATTTTTTTATTGTGAATAAGTCCAAGAAGACTCTTCCATAGTTGAAAGGTCAACTCTATGTGTCGCCATCCAATCTCCATTAGCTTCAACAAACTTTTGAACATTACCTTCTGGAGCCTGATGAATAACAATAACTTTTTGAGGATCTAGCTTGCTTACACCTCTAAATAATGGCTTAATATCAAATTCAGAATGTCTTTTATCAGCTTCCGCACTATCAAATATTTCTGCCCATTCATCGAAAGTACTTTCAATTTTAAAAGTAAAAATTGAGGTAACAGAGCAAGTCATAATAAAAGAATCAAATTAATATTTATTCTAGATCGAATGTCAATTAGATGTTCACTTTTTATGAGTGTAGATATATTGCTTTCAGAGAATTTCTATCACTGTATATTTATTTTTTGATTTATAAGATCTCTCCATAAACACGCCATTAGGTAAATTAATAGTGAGCTTGAAAATATTAGAAAAAATAATGTAGTAGTCATGTTGTTTTTGATTAAATAAACCCTAGTGAACCTGCCGAATAACCGATAGTTAAACAGAATACGAATTCAAGTAAATCTCTGGGAGCAGAGTTGATGATTAAGCTAAATTGAGTCAATTTTATGACCTTAAGGTTTTGTTTAATTCAAACTTTTCAGCTTTTTCCGTTAGACACTCAGTATCATCATCGGCGCATTTGACTTCTGCTTTATTGTTCATCTTGCTGCTGCACCCACCTGCCATAACTGGTAAACTGCTTGAAGCTGTAAAACCAGTCAAACATGCAAAGGCAATATAAGGAATAAGTCTTTTCATTTAATTATTACTTTATGTAAACATATTATGTTACATAAAAAGCTCAACTGTGAGTAGCTGATTATTTGATAATCTTGACAGAAATTTGTCGGGTCATACATACGATGTAGCAGAGTCGCGTTTACCTCATACCACCCTTGCTTTCCTTAATAGATAATTTGATGGATAATATACTCATATTCAAAGAAGTTACCCAAACATTATTTAAACCTTATATTTTCACCCAAGACCCCATGTTAAAAAAGAAACATAACTAATGACTAATTAACCACGTCCTTTTTTTATTGGAAAAGATTTCAAGAATTATTTAAATTTCATTCACGATTCATTGACGATTTTTTAATGGCTTCATCCTCTAGTTGGGAATTCTATAAAGAAGAAAAAACTAAGATTTTATGGGTCCATGTTTGTACCCAAGATTTAACAGGTGTAGCTGTTTCAATCAATAAATGGTGGAAGACAAGATATCCAGAGTTCAGAATAAGAATAGTTTCTAAAAAAGAATTCGAACATATAAAAAAGCAAGTGCAGCAACAGCAGCCTTAAAATTAATCTTTGGTAAATTTTGATGCTGAACTTTTTATCTATTCAGCTAATATAATCAGAGTACATTAATTAATAAATGAATTCCGCATTTGCAAAAGTCTCAAATTTGAAAGTAAACAGGGCTTCAAAAATAGTGATTACTCTCGCATCATCCAGTTTCTTCCTATACGCATTAGGTAAAGCACCAATTTTTAAAAATATTCTTGCAGGTGCCTTTTCTTGTTCTGGCTAAATACAATACTTGTCTATAAGAGATGCTGAGAATCTAGAATATTTAGTGATTGACAGTCGATCTAAATTAAGGAGTAATTAGCTCCTTTTTTATTAACACTCATCATTTCAACTTTTAGCTATACGTTTGAAGAGTTCAAGAATGATGTTAATACTTTATTCCTTGAAGAAATGTGCAAAGAATTTATAATTGATTATGAATTTGTAAAAGTGAATGCCCATAAATGATATTTATTAATTAACTGTACCGATTTAAAAAAAAATTAGGAGAAGAATTTGAATCACCTTTTGCAAAGATATGAGATAAAGAAATAATTGTAAAGATATAGTCTACAGTATTGATATTATTGAATAATATTAAACACTCACTATTTACTTAAATATTCAAAACTTTAAAAAAGAGTAATGGAACAAGAAATTAATTTTAGAATTTTAGAAACTATAGAAGCTTGTAAGAGTATCCATTCCCTTAACCAAGAGGATGAAAATCATATATCAATAAAAGAACTATTAACCTTAGAGGATATTTATGGATAAAGACTCTAGAAAAGTTACCGAGGAAGCATGGTTAATATGCCCTAACTGGACTGAAATAAGACGTTTTACAAAGAATAAAAATAATAAAGATAAGTTTTTCGAATATATGTATGTTGATAGTGGCATTGTTGTTGGTGTTTCAGGAGATAACCCGCCCCTTATGAAAACAAGAAAGGAAATTAAGATAGAAGCTGCTCGCAAAGAGTATCAAAGATTAATTACTTCAGGTTGGCAAGTAACTGATCCAAAATGGTAGGAAATATAAATTATCCAAAATACCCAAAATATATTTTTTAATTTCAACTTTTAGAAAATGCTTTTTCAAATGTAGAAAAGAAAGTATACAAGCTAGTTACTACTACCAACCAAATCACTAGTGATATTCAATGTTGAGTTAAATGAAGTGTTCTTTGAGTCATTCTTGTCTTCTTAAAAAATATAGCTGGCTTTAGTTGTATCCCTATATCAATTTCAAGACACCCATAAATTAATCATAGAAGAGTTTTACCTATATAGGTAAATATATTTACCTATTTCCGTGCTTTATCGTTCCTTAACCCCTACATTTTGATATTTATTAATGATAATGGTAAGTAATTAAAGGTATCAGTACAACCTAGGTGAGATTTTGAATAAGAAAGTACCATGCATAATCATTCCAAAATATTTTATGACTTTTAACGATATAGATAATGGAACAAAAATCAAATTTTTATTTTTGGAAACTGCGGTATGAAGATAATTCCTCATATCCGCTAATTTAGTATTTTTGTACTTTCTCAGCTTTTGATTTATAACTATCTGGGTCCCAATTTTGTTGGATATCTTTTATAAAATCAAAAATAAATTCATTAGGACATCCAATTGCTTCCTGAAGATTATTTAACTTTTGTTCTATATACTTTTTTGTTTCAGAAATAAGCCTATCTTTTTGATAATTTGTAGGTTGCCATTTTTGGTTATTCATCTTAACTATTTAAGCTTCGCTAATTTTCATTTTCTTGTAAGTTATATTAATAAGTAAATCAGCATAAAGACTGATTTACTTATTAAAAATTTTATGTGATTATTTAGAGAGTATTTTTTGCCTGAAGTTATCCTAAATTAATTTTCTTATTAAAGATGACTCTTCATTAATTAAGTTATTTGCACTCATAGACCAGCGTTTTGATTTGGTTTAATTGGATGCTTTCTAATACCCGCGAAACTAAAAATATATATAAGAGACTTTTGTTGATGTAAAGCAAATAAAAAAGAGATTAATTTCTGTCTTTAGAAATTAACCTCTTTTTTAATACTTAGTTATGTGTAGTAATAAATTAACAACGCGCCTAAATCATTGATCCTTGTTGTTAACATTATTGGCTGCTTAGCACCAATCTAATGAAATTCTCTGGTGGACTATCGATCATTTTCTAACCCCTCCGTTTGATTAATTACAAGTTAGTATGAATAATTTTTTTTGTACATGCGTAAATATGCTGATTTATTCAAAATTTAAGATGCAAAAATTTTTATTTTGGGTTGCGAAGTTTATGAAAGTTAATAATTAATAATTTTTTAGGTATTCATAAGCTTGATTTTTATATGTTATGCGTAATAAATAATACTCAAATCAATGGAGGTTAATCAAATGACCAACTTAGGATTAGAGCTCCTCATATTGATTGTTTTGATTATTTATTTTGGGTTTTTTATGACTCAAAATATTTATAAAAAATATGAAAAAGCCTATCTACGCAAAACCATTTTTTGTAGTAAATCATTAAGTGATCCTTATTGCATTGCTGAATAAAACGGTTTGAAATATTTCTAAAAAAGGAAATTGATTATGTCTTGCGGAAATTTATATAAAAACATACTCCAAAATGCAGTTTGTTCTTTTATTAATGTATGAAGCAATTTTTGCTTATGGTTTTGTTCAAAGATGTTCATAAGTAAGATCTGCTTTTGCATTAGTAAATTTTGCAAAAGGCTTTTTCAATTTAAAAAAAAGCATCAAAGTTTTTTAACGAATGTGTTGAAGAAATGTAAGCTAATAGTTCACAAACAACTGATTCTATTCGTTTCCATACTGGCGGTTAATGCAAAATTAATGACAAAAGTAATTTTAATATTTATATAAAGTAAACAATAGCTTATTCTGCTCGCATGAGATTTTCTGAACTCCCTATTAAAACGAGTGGTTTCGTTTCACTAGGTAGTAATTTATTTTATTAATTTTAAATTGACTTTTTAATATATTTATATTACTTGTTATGAGAGTTCTTAATCGGTATAAAAGTTATATGGACTTGTCCTTTTCGTAAGGACTTGAACCTAGCGGTTTCAAGGTTAATCCGGCACTCCAATACACGAGTACAAAAACCTTTTTTAAATTCAAGAGAATCTCTTCTAAGAATATTGGTTCTTACGTATTCATGTATTTTGCTATTTGTCTTTATCTTTTAATTGTTTCTCTTGATTGAATTCTGAATAAATATTTTTTTGTAGTGATTGTAAAGATCAATCTCTTCTGTATCATCAATAGCCAGATCTAGATTTAGTATTTTTTGCTTATTGATAAGAATCAATACTCAAAGTTATATTATTAGCGATATTTATTAAATGTTTATTTTTTTAGTTTAATGATTAAATTTTTCAAACTACTTAAGAGAAGAATTGATATTCTCAAAGCAGAGGCCGAATTAAAATTTATATTGGAAAATTAAGAATGGGATTTCTACATTGCCCTATTTGTGTTGCGCTAGCATTTCTATCCTTTTGCATAGTAGTTACACGAAGTTATATGCTCTTCTTCATTTTGCAGGAGTCCCTTAAGAAAAGAGATACTTTTGCACTTGTTTGGGCTCAAACTTAAAAAACTAGTCAAATTTTAAATTTAATTCCCAAACTAATAGATTGTTGTTAAGTATATCTGCCGTTATTTTTATGCTTATTATTAAATTTTAAATTTTCTCCTAAGAAATGCCCATGTTAATTAAAATACTAATTAATAAAAATTTCATGCAAACTTATATATTTCAATGGCATTTTTCAATAAAGGAAGTCTTAATTAAAAAAATATCTAAAATATTAATAAGACTGTTTTTAAGGTATATTCATACATTTAAAATAATTATTATTGGCTAGATCCATATTTAAACCCCATTCTTCATCTGATTTTCCGTCCCCTTTCTTGACTTCTTTTTGAAATTTTAAAATACATCTTTCTTCTATCTTTTCTGGAGAATAATAGTATCTTAAAAAAGTAAAAACTATATAGGAAGTTGATGATATAACTGTTATTAATAAAGTGATTTTAGTGAATTTGGTTTCCATCAATTTATTTTTATTATGGTGTAAATTTTATTATATGAAAATTATTATTCAGGAGCAAAAAGTTGATTTATATTAAATTGCCCTCGATTAAGGTTAATAAGTTTGATTTAAAATATTATTAAAATTTATTTAATAAGGATTTAACTAACAATCAATAAAAGTTTCTACAACTCTTGGATTGAATTTATTGACTATCTATAAGACTTATTATTTTGCCGGATGCAATTTTTATTTGATACTTATTAATTTCAGTTATATCATTTTTTGATAAAAATAATACTGTATTTTCTTCGCATCAATAGGATATTAAAAACTTTAAATTCTATTTTTATTATCCATCAAATCTGATGTTTTAAATAAATCATAATGTTCGCAAAATTATTTTAATGTTTCTAAAAGAGATATTCTCTTCTTTAGTTCATCTAATTCATCTAAAACGCTTCTATTTTTTGTTTGATTAGTCTTATTGTCTTCAAGATAATTAATTAGGATCTCGTTGATTAAATCGACAAGCTTTCTATTATTTTCAAGTGCCACTTTTTTAAGATTTTTTAATAAGTCTGGATTTATATTTATATTTAATTGTGTCCTTTCTGGCATGTAGTTATTTATACTTATATAAAATTATTCTATTCATTTTGACCGGATTGCGACAAGTCTTTGATTGTTAAAAATTTATAAATAAATTACTAGTTTGCTAGTAATAGATTTGATAGAAGACTATTTAAAAATTTCATACTTTTTAAAGCCGATGTTATTTTTGAAAAATTTACCTAAAAAAGTTTTTTTTATTTTCATATTTTGGTAAAATTAGCTACTTAATAATCGCATTATTTTTATAAATAAAAGAAGTTTATTTGGATAAAATCCCATAAAAAAGAGATTAAATCTAAATGAACAAAATTAAACTCCTCTAGTCAAATTTATATATTAATAAGAAAAGATTAAAAACACATCTAAATTATTAAATTCCGATGTTAATTTTATTTTCTGCTTAAAGTTAAACAATTAAATAAAATGGTATACGATCGACCATTTCTAATCCTAACTTTTGATTAATAATGATTTGGTTATTTTGATAACTATTTTTTTTAATTTTTCTCTTAATATTAATTAAATATAAACCTTAGATGTATAAAACTATTATTAATTTATTTTATTTTTTGCTAATAAACTCAGCTGAATCGAATTGTAAATCTTTATTAGTTGATGTGGATACTGCTTCTAATAAAGTTGTTCCATTTGAGTTTTAAGGTTCTTCTAGAAAAGTTTGATTTAAAATATTTCTAAGTTATTACTGCTTTTACCAGAGTTTGAAGACTTCCAATATGCATTTGCATGTCGAGAACTTGTATAGTGAATTTATTAAACTATCCACTAATGGATCTATGAATATAAATTGATTAATTTACTGCTATTATCATATTTATAGATAAAGAATGTACTTGAGATGACACAAGCAAAATTAGAAGGATTACTTAATATAGATAATGAATCGTATAACCTTTTACGAGTCATCACTATGTTCATGAAGCTGGATAATTCTCAGGAAGTTCCATTACAAGCTATTGGAGTATTTTGGTATGTGGCAACTTATCAAAATTGTATTAAAAAAGATATTGAAGAATACTTTGGAATGAGCAAAGCTAGTGCCTCAAGGATGACGGATTATATAAGTAGATTCCACAGATTAGGTAAGAAAGGTCTAGGTTTGATTTCTAAAGAACAAGATCCAAAGGATAAAAGAAGAACTATTTTGAAACTCACAAGGAAAGGTAAAGATCTAATAGAAAAGTCTTTCAATACGCTCTATGAAGATATGAAGAGTTTTGAAGATGAATTTGAAGAATGAATAAATTTCAACCCTATTAATTAAATATTTTGTGGAAAAAATATTAAAAAAAAATCATAAATCGAATTCCAATAAAAACAAAAGATTTTTTAAAATCAATTTATTTTAGGATTATTAGTTTTTTCTACCTCAATTTTTCATGATATAAAATTTAAAGGGCCTTTAATTAAAAATGTTTAAAAAACTACTTTTAATTTCTTTTCTTTTTAGTTTGATTGGTGTTATTTATCCAGCAAAAAAAGAAAATACTAAACTATTTGATTTCTGTTACTCTTTTGAAAAAATACTTTCTAGGAATGCAGTAAAAAAAAGTATAAATATTCCAGAGAACGTTAAGTCTAATTCTGAATACATAACAAAATTTGTTATAACGAATACTAGAGGAGCTTTAATAAATAAGATGATTAGTAAATACAAAACTTCTAAGAATTCTCCCATAATAAATCTTGTTCCTAATCAGATTTATTGTTTTGCAGGATATTGGATTGAGAGGATAAATCCTGGAACATTCGAATCAATCTTATATTCGAAAAGTAAAAAATCAATTAATGAATTTAAAGATATGAAAAAAGAATTTGATGTCATAATAAAGGATATTAATTCAGAATATAAAGTAATAAAAAAAGAATTTAATATTCTTTTTTAATATTATTAACTGACTGATTTTCTATTTTATAAAAGTTAGATTGTAATAAGAAATAGTTTTTTAGGGATTAATTTTTGTCATAAAATCTTTTGAGAAATTATCATCCTAAATCTCGTATCAAATTAAGAAATAATTAATTTCTCTAGAAAAAATTAATTTTGGTAGGAAACACTACATCAAAGGCTCATTCAGATTAATTAATCTATAAATACATTACTCCCTATATTATGGAATTCGCTAAAAAATTTATGACCGAAAAAGCTGAAAAGTTTAACGGTAAAGCTGCAATGCTTGGTATGTTTGCTCTTGTTGGGGCCTATTATTTTACTGGTCAAATTGTTCCAGGTATCTTTTAAATCAAATTTTGAAAACTTAGGGGCTTTCAAAGCCCCCTTTTTTTGTTTCTAAATTTTTTGATAAATTTTGAATAATTAATTGTTAATTCAATAACAAAATCATTTTATATTAAATAAAGAGAGAAGGGAGATTGAATATAAAGAGAGAATTTATAAAAAAAGGGTTCAGTCTGAGATTGAATCTTACAAAGTTCCTGATGCTAAAATAAGAGCGATTCAGTACAAGCTCATGACATATTAATAATTGGATTAATAACAAAATAATTACCTTTTTTGATTCGCTCATCTATATTCTTGCTATTAATTAAATAGATATTTAAATATTAATGCCTTTAGACTTCTTCCTAATGAATATGTGCGTTGTAGTTTTGGGATTGCTCATAATAAGAGAAATTAAACTTAGAAAAGCCAGATAGCAATAAAATTCTATTTCTATACTATTATTATTTCACTTATAAAAATAAACTATATTTTGTTATGGGTTATTTAATTAAGATGCAATTTAAATTTCTCAGTTTTATAAAATCCTTCGTCAGTAATCATTACTTCAACTTTATAGCTACAGTATTAATTCAATGATATCTTAATTTTGCCAAATTTTTTGTAGTCAATCAGTTTCAAAAATAGAACTACCTATTCCATTTTGCGTGTTTACAACTCTGAACTGAACGTTAAAGCCATCACGATTATAAGACTTTTATCTTCTATTAAATAGAAAAGAATATTTTTTGCAGATTTGAAACTTTAGTTGCTTAAGAGATTTTGCCTTCTATTCCAATCTTGAAATAGTTAAATGAAGCAGATTATACATCTTAAAGAGAACTATAAAAAGAAAGCCACAGACTGATAGAAAACATCTATAAGATATATAAAAATTTAACCTTTAACTATGAACGTTTACTTATTTTGGATATTATTCTTTGGTTTGTGGGCAATAGTTCCCCTAATGATTATCAAAGGTAGAACGGACGAAACAAAAAAGGTTAATACAGTTCCAGAAGTTAAAGCCAAGAAAAAGGGATGGTTTAAATAGAAAATTATTGACTTTTTAACTGTATTTTTATCAACTTTACAAAAAAAATTAACCTATAAAAGGACCTAAAAATTTTTTTATTTTTAATTTTATTAAATTTATATCTAGTATTCTAGTAATTCGCTAGCCGGGAAATATAGTCTTTAAAAGTACCAGCATTAATCCAACCTGTCGCAATAGTTTTTACCTCTGTATTATTTACTCTGCCGCGATGAATATGAGAAATCCCTGCGGGGAAGATAATGAGTTTCCCTTTTTCAGCTGTTTCATGATGATTCTGCCAGTGAAATTCAGTCCCACCAGAAGTAACATCATTACAATAAAGAATCCAAGCTAAAACTCTATGCATAGGTTCCGTCGCTTCATTACTAATAGTCCAATCGCAATGCCATTTCTTAAATCCTTCTCCTGGTGCATAACGTTGTAAATTAAATATTGGGTTAACAAATAAAGATCGTTCTGGGCAGCATTCTTTAATTATTGGATTATATTCTAGATATTTTTTTAGTCCTGCATTAACGCCTCTAATTATGACTTCAGCGATTGCAAAAGATTCTGGATCTGACCTATCTATCGACACAAGACTAATATCAGTGGAAACTTTATAGGGATCAGAATTTAAAGAGGTGTTTTGTCCAAAAGCTATGCCATCAGTATGTAAGTCTTCTCGGCGATCAAAGAAAGACATAACACCGTCAGCAACAGCTTCGAATCCTGAATTCTTATATTTCCCAATTAGTTTCATAAAAAAATTTAGTCTTTAGAAATCTTATATAACTCTTTTATCATATCTTTCAGATAACCATTTTTTTTTATTGGCGATCTATTTAATATAAACAAATGAAACTTCCTCAAAAATTTCTTTATTTAGTTGTTGTTGGAGGTAGAGCTCCTAAAGCAAATATTGAACTTCATGATGTCAGATGGGTTATTGGTTCAAAAATTGAGGATACCTTTGATCAATTAAGAAATGATTGGTTTGGATCTAATAATGGCCTGCATATTGATAGTTATAAAAAAATCGAATCAATTGATGGTTATAAAATAAATATAAGAAAAAAAGAGAAAAATCAATCCAAAAAAGATTTTTTGAAAAAAGGAGGAATTTCTAATAAGAATTTATGGTTCGTAAATATTGGAGGATACGATCCAAGTTCTATGCAAGAAAAACATGAATTCGGTCTAGTGGTTGCCTCAAGTTCCTTGGAAGCAAAAAATAAAGCGAAATCAAAATGGCTTATTGATTGTAAACAAAAACATAAAGATGATATCTCTGAGGTTAAAAGTTTTAACGATGTAGATGATTGTGAGATTATAAAACAAATAAGAAATTGGAAAATAGAATTAATCCAGGATGATAATTATGTAATAGAAAATAATACACCTGATTGGTTTGGGTATATGAGAATAGATAAAAAGTAAATGCAAATATTGAAAGAAGTTAAAAACTAAAAGTCCAGAATCAAATTATAAATCTTTAAATAATAGTATTAAGTCCACCACTTACTAAGAAGATGATTGCCCCCAATCCCATTTTTACAAATCTCATATAGGGATATTTTTTTACTATTCTTTGAGTAATAGGAACTAAAGAAATATATCTGTTTGTTTTTTTATCTATTTTCTTTTTTAATGAAACTCCTGCATTTATTCATGGGGAGAATATCTCCAAGTGTATCAATAATTTCTCCAGTATCAACTAACATTCACTCAAAGTATCTATCTTCACTCTTATTGCTTTCAGAAATATTTTTAACAAATATGCTGATTGATTGAATTAACCAAAAAGAATTAATATTTATTACTCATATGCAAATTCTTGATCTAAGAGATTCTATATATTGATTTGATAGTTCCTCATTTTATTTATAAAGATAAACAATTTCAATTATTTTTTCTGACTTATTTACCTTCTATGAAGGTAATTGATGTGATGGCGGAGCAGTGAATTTTCTTACTTTTTTTGACTTGATTAATTTTCTGTAAGAAATAAAGATAGCTAAAGCAAAAAAAGGTAAAAAATAATGAGTCATGTTTAAATACTATTTATATATATAGAAACGAATTTAAAGAATAAATCAAATTAATAACCAATATTGTTCTTAGGACTTGTAATCCAAATAATCAAATTCAAAGCATAGTTCGAAGGTAAATTTAAAGGTTTTAAAAGTATTAAAGCAATTCCTTGAGTTAAGTTAAATCCCTTTCTCATTAATTAGATAAAAGACTTATGGTTTTTTTAGTAATGTAGATATGATTTCCACCTTCCATTCTCTTTATTGTTTCAGCATCAAAAAAATTATATTTAGCTACCCCTTCTTCCTTATTCGATATTTTATAGGTGAAAATAGTAGTTTCTATAGTCATAAAGAAATATTATTGTCTTATATCAACTCTAACGTAGATCAAAACCTTTTAACTAATTATTTAAGATTAAATTTTTTACCAACTAAATTTGTATATCTTCTTCCTTGATATCTATTTATAAATTCATTTTCTTTTTCTTTTTTTAAAAGAATTAATGAACCATTCGACTTTAATTCAAACAATTCAAATTCCATTTTTCTCAACATTAAAAGAAAATCTTTTGGATTCTCTCCTGCTTTTAGAATGCCCTTAGGCCAAAATTCAGTTAATAATATTAGTTTATCTGAATTCCTAATAATTTTTTTCATACCTTTAAATACTTTTGGTTCATATCCCTGAATATCAATTTTTATCAAATCTAAAGTACTTATATTATTTTCAATAAGTAATTCATCAATAGTCAAGCAATTAACCTCTATCGACTTACGTAATTGATCAGTCTGGTATAACCTATTATCTCCTCTATTATCTTTTGAGATAAATAACGGAAGTTTTTGTTTAATATCAGATGCTGCTATGGGGAAAGGTAAAATATTTTTAAACTTACATGAATTAATGGTTTTAGATAAAAATTTATAGCTTTCCGGATCGGGTTCTAATGCTAATATTTTCCCATTCTCGCCTGCAATTTGCGAGATTAAAGTAGTGTAATAACCAATATTTGCTCCGATATCTAATGCCTTCATACCTTTGAAACATATAGATTGAATAAATATACTTTCACTTTTTTCGTAAACATTAAAAAAGACTGCACCGCTTACTACTGGATCATTAGGATTCAAAAATAAGAATGAAGAACCAACTTTTATTTTTTTTGGTATTAACTTTTTAATTATCCAATTTGTGATCTCTCTCAAAGGCCATGGTCTTAGAAGATAACAGTAAATAAATTCAGCAATCATTATCTTTGATTTATTAGATTTTATTTCAAAAAATTCTTGCTTAATAAATGTTTGAATGATTTATTACTGCTTATATTTTTTGATTGAAATAAAAGATAAACTAATTCTAGAATTAATTTTGATTATTAAATATTAATGTCTGATTTTATTACATTTATCTTACCAACTTACAATGAAGAAAAAAATATTATTTTATTAATAAAAGAAATTTTAATTTTAAATAAAGAATATCAAATTGAAATAATTGTTGTCGATGATAATTCGTATGATAAGACTCAAAGTTTAGTTAGGGAGTTTTCTCGAAATGATAGAAGAGTAAGATTAATAAATAGGATTGGGAGATATGGTCTTTCAAGTGCAATTTGTGAAGGATGCTTAAATTCTACAGGCGAAATAATTGCAGTTATGGATTCTGATGGTCAACATGAAGTTAAATCAGTTTATCAATCTATATCGTGTTTATTAAAAAGTGAAAATGCCCTTATTGTTGGTAGCCGATTTGCGAAAGGTTCCTCGATAAGTGGTTTAAGTAAAAAAAGAAAAAGTGGATCAAGTCTTGCAAATTCTTTAGCAAGATTAACTCTTCATAGAAACTATCAGAATATTTCTGATTTTATGAGTGGCTGTTTTGTTTTTAAAAGAAGTCTTTGTATAAGTTATTTAAAAAAAATAGATGTTAATGGATTTAAGTTTTTATATGAGTTGTTGTCTATCAGTAAAGGTAAATTAAAAGTTGATGAGTTACCTTTAAACTTTAAGCCAAGAAAGTATGGTTACTCAAAATTAGATTATGCTGTTGTTTGGGATTTTTTTGTTTCTGCATTCCATACATTAATAAATAGAATAATTCCTCGAAAAGCAATTAGTTTTGGATTTGTTGGTGCTACTGGAATTTTAGTACATTTATTCGTTGTTTATTTTTTACTTGGAATAACTAAATTAACATTTTTTCAAGTACTTCCTTTCGCTGGAGTAAGTGCTGCAAGTTCAAACTTTTTAATCAATAACTTTTTAACTTTTAGAAATGCAAGATTAAAAGGAATCAATCTTTTTATTGGATTATTAAAGTTTTTATTAGTTTCATCAGTTCCACTTCTTGCTAACGTTGGGTTGGCTAGTTCTTTTTATCAGTATATAACGCCAAATAAATTCTTATCTCAAATGGCTGGTATAATTGTTGTTTTCATATGGAATTATGCTGCTTCTTCAAAATTTGTATGGAAAGATTAAAAAAACTATTTAATTTGCTATAAATTTTGAGTAAATTTAAACTTCTTTTTAGGGTGTTACGAAATAAACAGGACTTTAAAATAAAAAATTAAGTTTTTTATAGAAAAGCCAATTGGATTTGAAACTAAATATCTACCAACTGACCAACAACAATGCGGTAGGCCAATAAACAAAAGCATTCGATTATAATTTTTAAATGAAGAAAATTCAGGAATAATTTTTGGAAGGATATTAGACCCTTTTAATCTTGATGAATGTAACAATAGTTTTCTAATCCCAAATGTTTGGGATAAAAAAGAAAATAAAAGAACTGATGATGTAATCCACATAAATATCCACCTTCCGATATCAACGAATAAAAACATGGGTAAAAAAGCTAATAATTGAAAACAAATAATGAATCTTTTCCCTCTTTGATTAAGATCTTTTTTCTTTCCAATGAAAAGCCTCATTACAAAAAAAATTGTTAATAACCACATTCCTGGATGCCAAAAAATTAAAAGATTAAATTGAGAAAGTAGTGAATTTGAATATACTCTTGATGACTCATATCCA
>QCTB01000024.1 GCA_003209055.1 Prochlorococcus sp. AG-670-O13 | reverse complement strand
CCATTGCATTACTTACATATTTTGCACTGCTAGAATTTTTTAGAATGGCAGAATTCACAGGAATAAAACCAGCCACCAAAACTACATTATTTTCATGTTTCATAATTATAATTTCAACATATCTTGAAGCGATTGGATTTCTTGATCAAGAAATATACGATTCGATATTACCAATTTGCTCAGTAGTAATATTTACTTGGTTATTGTTACAACCTAAATCAGGCACAATTGCAGATATTACAGCATCTATTTTCGGTTTATTTTATTTAGGTTTTTTGCCTAGTTACTGGATTAAATTAAGAGCTATAGAACCGATCTTAAGTAATACCTCTACTGGATTGATAACTTTAGAAAACTTTTCAAATACTTCTGGTTTTTATCTTACATTAATTTCTTGTCTTTTAATTGTCGCGAGTGATATTGGCTCATATTTCATTGGAAGGTCTTTGGGTAAAACACCCTTATCACCAATATCTCCAAGTAAAACTATCGAAGGTTTAATTGGAGGAATAACATGTTCAATCTCGTTAGCAACTTTTTTTGCATTTTTACTTAATTGGCAGAATCCATTGCTAATTGGCATTTTATACGGAATATTAGTTTCTCTGATGGCACTAGTAGGTGATTTAATCGAATCAATGATGAAAAGGGATGCAAAATTAAAAGATTCAGGTACTTTCTTGCCTGGTCATGGTGGTATTCTTGATAGAATTGATAGTTATATTTTTACCCCTTCTGTAGTCTATTACATAATTATAATTTTAAAGTACTTTAATTAATTATCAAACAATACTTTTGATGATAAATCTATATTTATAAGTTCATTAAAGATTTTAAAACTATTAAATTTAATGATATTTTTGTCTCTTTATTTAATTTATTCATAACATAATACAAAGTAATTAAATCATTATTAATAACTAAATTTGTTACTTTTTTATCCTCTGTTAGTTTGTTTTGTATTGCAATTCTTATCTTTACATAGTTACTTGAATAGAAAAATTTTTTTAAATTTTTATTATTTATTATTAAAAAACTATTAATAATTAAATCTTCAAAGTAAATAAGATTATTTCTATAATTAAAATTTAAATTACATTAATATATTCTGATGATTATTTTATTTATAAATATGTTTTGATAAATTAAATTTATAGCTTCTAAGTAAATATCTTCAATTCTACTTAAGCTATTATTATTTATAATTAAATTTAATGTATTAATATCGATACTAGAACAAATAAATCTTAACCAAGTATTAATTCCGTACTTAACAAATTTATTAAGAATGCCAATGTTAAGCACAAAAATAATCGTGAATAATCTTGCTAGATAATGAGGACAAATCTACATGTGGAAGGTGACCACAATTTTTCAAACCAATATAATTTAATTGATCAATTTGTTTTATTTTATTAATTTCTATATTTCCAAGAATTCGATCATTCTCTCCACAAATTGTTTTAATTGAAATATTTTGCATATATTCGTATGACCCTGCGAATCCACCACTTTTTGCAAATGAAGCTAATGAATTTCTCCAACCAGAACACCCTAAATGAATTGAAGCAATTTGTTCTTCCATAGAACCAACACTTTTATCTGGATAAGCAAAAGCTTGCCTACAAAGACTCTTTCTTACTTGCGGTAATCCTAAAAAGGTAGCTCCAATTTGGTTTAATGGAAAAGGAATAATTTTTGATTCTCCAAATAACCCAGCTGGAGATAAGAGAATAATCTTATCTATGAGATCTGGGATTTCCTTCGCTAAGTTTATCGCTACTGATCCTCCCATAGAAGCGCCTATAATCATTAATTTATTTTTTAATTTAAGAGTATTAATAATATCTAGAAGATTAGAAATTATTTTACGCGGGTTATATTCATTTGAAGCAATCCTAGGAGTAAAGCCGAATCCTAATAAATCAGGAATTATAATTTGGAATTTTCTTTTAAGTAATGGATATATTCTCCTAAATTCTAGAAAGCTACTATCAAATCCATGCAAGCAAAGTATAGGTTGACCAGATCCTCCAAAAACCACAGGGAATTTTGAAAAATTCCATTTTTCATCAAGTCTTATCCATTTAACATCATTTGATATGTTAAAGGCTAATGGATCTTGAAGAGAATTTTTTGCTTTTTCAAAGTGATCAATGTTCAGTTTATTAGAATTATTATAAATATTCTGATTCAAAGTAATTATGTAATTTTTATTTTTTGTGTTTCAGAGTTTTTAATTATTTCAATTATATCTTGCTGATTAATTTCAAAAGGTAAAAAATGAATCTCAGATTTATCGCCACAAGTAAATTCAGCAATTTTTTGTAAATTGTTATTTTCAAAAACATTTATTCCCAATTCAAAGATGGTAGTTGGTAAATTTAATTTTTTCATTAATGCCAGAAGTTGTTTAATCGATTGACTAGCTAATTTATTATTATTTTTAGTTTCTTCTAATCTAAGTTGCAATAATATTCCAACTCCAACAATTTCGCCATGTAAGGGCTTTTGAGTTGAAACTATCTGAGTAATCGCATTATGTATAGCATGAGCGGCTGCCGTTCTACACTTTGCTCCACCGATTCCTCCAATCAATCCAGCAGTAAGTGAACAACCTTCTACTACGTTGCACCAAGAAACATTTTGAATAGATTGACTCTGATAAGCGCTTTCTCCATCAATAAGTAATTGATCCCTTAAAACTCTTGATATTTGTATTGCCTGTTGAACAAGTCCATCTTCAACTTGTGAGCTAGTCAAAGAAGATTCGTACCATTTAGCTAAAGCATCAGCTATTCCACTAGCAAGTGTTCTTTTGGGAGCTGTTTTAATGAATGAATGATCAAACACTAATATTTCAGGACAAGATTTTAACTCAACATCTTTAATGAATTGCCCATTTATTGAATAAATATTTGATAATGCAGTCCAACCAGCACAAGTAGATGCACTTAAAGGAATGGTAATAGCTGGAATCGAAAAAGAATCTGCTAATAATTTTCCTGCATCTAAAACTTTACCTCCACCTATGGCAATAATAGAGTCGCAATTATTTTTAAATATTAGATTTTTTATCCTTGAAAGATCTTCAAAACAGCAATCAAATTGTAAGTTGGACACATAAATATCAAAATTGTTATCTTGCAAATCTTTATAAATTTTTTTCCTTATATTAATGGTCGATAAACTTCTCCCTAAAACTAATGGACGCTTAGAAATTTTTTTTATGTAAGGCAAGGCTTTCAACCACGCACCATTTCCCCTAAATATTTTTTCTGGAGATATTAATTGCATACAAGATTTAATCTTAAAAATTAGCCCCTGCCAATTCTTGAGAAGATTCTTCTGAAGAAATTTTTACTGTAACTTTCTTATTCTCATCAATATCTACTAAAGCTTTGTCTCCATCTTTTATTCTTCCTGATAAAACTTCTTCAGCTAAACTATCCTCTAATAAACGCATAACTGCTCTTCTTAATGGCCTTGCTCCATAAGAAGGATTGTATCCTTCTTCAACAAGCCTTTCTTTGAATGCTTCTGTAACATCTAATTTTATACCCTTCTCATTTAATCTAGAAAAAACTTCTTTTAACATTATTTCTGCAATATCTTTAACTTCATTCTTAGTTAGTTGCCTAAACACAATTATTTCATCAAGCCTATTTAAAAACTCTGGTCTGAAGTATTGTTTTAATTCCTCATTTACAAGTGATTTTATTCTGTTGTACTGGCTATCTTCTGCAGAATCTCCTGAAAATTCAAAGCCTAAACCGCCACCACCTTTTTCTATGACTTTAGAGCCAATATTAGAAGTCATTATTAAAAGAGTATTTTTAAAATCGACTGTTCTTCCTTTAGAGTCTGTTAATCTTCCATCTTCAAGAAGTTGTAGTAATAAATTAAATACATCTGGATGTGCTTTCTCTACTTCATCAAATAAAACTACTGTATATGGTCTTCTTCTTACAGCTTCAGTAAGTTGACCTCCTTCATTAAAGCCAACGTAGCCTGGAGGAGAACCAATTAATTTACTAACGGTATGTCTTTCCATAAATTCAGACATGTCTAATCTAATCATGGCTTCTTCACTGCCAAAGAAATATGTAGCTAAAGATTTAGTTAATTCTGTTTTCCCAACTCCAGTAGGTCCTGAAAAAATAAAACTTGCAATAGGTCTATTTGGATTTTTCAACCCAACCCTAGCTCTTCTTATAGCTCTCGATACTGCTTTAACAGCCTCATCTTGTCCTATCAACCTTTGATGTAATGTATCCTCCATATTGAGAAGTTTGACTGACTCGGTTTCTGTTAATTTCTGAACAGGCACTCCGGTCCAAGATGCCACGATGTGAGCAACATCTTCCTCGCTCACAAGAGGATTATGAATAATGTTTGAATTATCTTTTAAAAATTTATTAGAATCATCTGATTCATTTTTTTCTATATTTTCTTTATTATTTTCTAGAAGCTCTTTTATTTTCGCAGACAATTCAATTTCCTTTTCTCTTAACTGTCCAGCTTGATCGAAATTTTGATCTCTTACTGATTCTTCTTTTTGTTTTTGAACTTGTCTAAGTTCTTTATCAATTTGCTTAGCTTCAGGAGGGAGTTTAGAGTTAATTAACCTAACTCTACTACCAGCCTCATCAATAAGATCTATAGCTTTATCGGGTAAAAACCTATCAGAAATGTAGCGATCGCCTAAGTGAGCTGCAGCCTCTAAAGCTTCATCTGTAATTTTTAAACGGTGATGTTGCTCGTAACGTTCTCTTAAACCTCTTAAAATTTCAATAGTGTCTTCAATAGAGGGCTCTCCTACCATTACTGGTTGGAATCTTCTTTCTAGAGCCGCATCTCTTTCAATATGTTTTCTATATTCATCAAGAGTTGTAGCTCCTATACATTGAAGCTCTCCTCTAGCTAAAGCTGGTTTTAAAATATTTGCAGCATCGATAGCTCCTTCGGCCGCACCTGCTCCAATCAAAGTATGCACTTCATCAATAACCAATATGACATTTCCAGCAGATTTAATTTCTTCCATTATTTTCTTTAACCTTTCTTCAAACTCTCCTCTATATTTTGTTCCTGCCACTAGAAGACCTATGTCAAGAGTTAGCACTCTTTTATCTTCAAGGATATCAGGAATTTCTCCAAGTTGGATTCTTTGAGCCAATCCTTCCGCTATAGCTGTTTTACCCACCCCAGGTTCACCTATAAGCACAGGATTATTTTTTGTTCTTCTACCTAAAATCTGTATAACTCTATCAATTTCGGCATGTCTTCCGACGACTGGGTCAAGTTTTGATTCACTAGCAAGTTTTGTTAAATTTGTTCCAAATTCATCAAGAGTGGCAGTCTTTAAATTTCCTTTATTAGAATTACCTCCTGAGCCAACTTCAGCAGTCTCTCCAAGCATTCTTATGACTTGAGTCCTGACTTTTGTTAAATCTATTCCAAGGTTCTCTAAAACTCTTGCAGCTACACCTTCGCCTTCTCTTATTAAACCTAAAAGTAAGTGTTCAGTTCCTATGTAATTATGTCCTAATTGACGAGCTTCTTCTAGAGATAGCTCTAAAACCCTTTTAGCTCTAGGGGTAAAAGGAATTTCTACTGCTACAAAACCTGAGCCTCTTCCTATAATCTTCTCGACTTCAATTCGTGAATCTTTTAGATTTACACCTAATGATTTGAGAACCTTTGCTGCTACACCTGTACCTTCCCCTATTAAACCTAACAAAATTTGTTCAGTTCCAACAAAATTATGTCCAAGCCTTCGAGCTTCCTCTTGAGCAAGCATGATGACCTTTATTGCTTTTTCTGTAAATCTTTCGAACATTTAAAGTTGTAGCTTCCTTCTATTAACCTACCAGTATTAATACAATTTTGTGTTCAGAATGAGCTTTTGTGAATACCCAAAAATATAAATTAATCAATAAAAATTTAATTTATTGATGATATAGCAGCTTATTTAAGTGATTTCAGTGATTCTGGTTATCCGCACAAAATAATTTTTAATATTTATTTTATGAATTTTTTTTCTTTCAAAACAGCATCTGTGCCGTCTCTATAATAATTTTTTCTTCTTCCCACAGTTAAAAAATCAAATCTGCAATAAAAACTCTTAGCAATTGAATTGGTTTCTGAAACTTCCAACAATAATTTTTTAATATTTAAGTTCTCACATTCTTTTATCAAATAGTTCATTAAATAACTTCCATAACCTTTTCGACGGAATTTTTGTTTTATTGAAAAATAATTTATTTGAGCTTCATCGAGAATTACTTGTAAAACATAAATCCCAATTATTTTTTTTCTTAAAAATATTGCAACTACTTTGATCCCCTTTTTATTAAACTCATTTTGCCATTGATTTTTAGTCCATAAACAAATTGTATCTGAATCTAATCTATAACATAATTCAAATTCACCTTGATCTATTTCTTTAATTGAGATCATGAAATTAATTAATTTTTTTCTAAATTTGTTTTGGGATATATTTAATATAAATGTTCTGAGAGTTGTAGAATAGAATTATAAGATTATGTTTTTCTATGAAAGAGAATAAATCATTCTTAAAAAATAAAATTGATATAAATAGTCCTAATAAAAATATAGTTCCTGTTACTACTATTATAGATAGTACTAATCGTTTATCTATTGGAGGATGTTATTTAGAAGATTTAGTAGAGAAATACGATTCACCACTTTATGTTTTAGATGAAATTACTTTAAGAAATTCCTGTAAAGCTTACAAAAAAGCTTTAGAAAAATATTATCCAGGAGCATCTCTACCAATATATGCATCCAAGGCAAATAGTTCCATATTTATGAGTAATTTAATTGCCTCCGAAGGATTCGGACTTGATGCAGTTTCAGAAGGAGAATTATTAACGGCATTAAAAGGCGGAGTCCCAAATGAAAAAATTGTTTTTCATGGAAATAATAAATCTGATAAGGAAATTGAATTTGCGATAAACAATAAGATCAAAGTAATTGTAGATAATGAGCATGACTTAAAAAGATTAAAAGAGATATCTGATTCTTTAAATTACGACTTAGAAATAATGATTAGATTCACACCTGGGATAGAATGTCATACTCATGAATACATTAGAACAGGTTCTTTTGATAGTAAATTTGGATTTGGAATTGAATATTTAAATACGTTATTTGAAGTTATAAGTAAAACTAAACACTTAAAATTAATTGGATTACATGCTCACATCGGTTCTCAGATTTTTGAACTAGATCCCCATAAAGATCTTGGAGAAATTATGGTAAATGTTATCTTACAGGCTAAAGAATTTGGCCACAATATAAAAGAACTTAATGTAGGGGGAGGCTTGGGAATTAAATATATGCAGGAAGATGACCCTCCTTCAATTGATGAATGGATCAAAACAGTATCCTTATCTGTCGTACAAGCTTGCAAGAAAAATAAATTAAATTTACCAATATTAATGTGTGAACCTGGAAGATCTATAGTTTCAACAGCTGGGGTAACGATATACAAAATCGGTTCATTTAAAGAAATTCCAGGGATAAGGACATACTTATCGGTTGATGGAGGAATGAGCGACAATCCGAGGCCAATCACATATCAATCAAATTATTCTGCTTGTTTAATTAATAACCCTCTAAATAATAATTCCAAAAATAAATTTACAGTTGCAGGGAAACACTGTGAATCTGGAGATGTATTATTCAAGGAACTCGAACTTGGTAATTGCAAAACAGGAGATTTCATATGTGTTTTTGGCACTGGTGCATATAATAATTCTATGAGTTCTAACTATAATAGAATCCCAAAACCAGCAACTATTTTAGTTTGCAATGGAGAAGCTGAGATTATCCAGAAAAGAGAAAGTCCTCATGATCTTCTAAAATACGATGTCTTACCTGATCGCTTTATCAAGCAAAGTTAGGTACATTTAAAATAATTTAAATTTTAATGTGAATTTCTGGGGGTTTATAAATTTAAAGTTTTTATTAGATGTACTATTTGCTATTGGATTTGGACTTTTATTATTTTCGAGAGTTAAAGAACAAAGAACACTTTGGCTTTTAAGAGGATATTTATTTTTAGTTTCATTTGCGTGGTTTATTCAAAGATATGCATATCTTCCTCTAACTTCAAAATTAATTGACGCGGTAGTTCTTGCCTGTTCACTATCTTTAGCCATCCTTTGGCAGGGAGAACTAAGAAGATTAATGGAATTATTAGGGACTGGAAGGTTAGCTGTATTATTAGGCAATCCACCTAAAGAATTTAGAGCCACTTCTACGACGGTTAACCAATTGGTTGATGCTGCAGGGAAGCTATCTCAAAATAGAAAAGGTGCTTTAATAGTTGTAGATTTAGGAAGCGATTTAAGACCAGAAGATTTTTTATATTCAGGTATAAATATTGAAGCTCAATTGTCTACAGATCTTTTAATAAATTTGTTTGCAACAGATACCCCTTTACATGATGGGGCGGTTTTAGTAAAAGGTAATAAAATAATTTCAGCAGGAGTAATATTACCACTTTCTAGACAAGGTATTAGTAGATACGGTACAAGACATCTTGCGGCATTAGGAATTACTGAAAGATTTGACAGATGTATTTGTATTGTTGTCTCTGAAGAAACTGGTACTTTATCATTAGCAAATCAAGGGAAACTTGAAAGGCCTATTACTAGTAGTCGACTTCAGGAGCTTCTCATAAATTTGGTAGGGAATCAAAATCCATTGGGAACGATGAAATCATCTGGGAAGAAAACTACTTCCTCTCAAATTATGAATACAAATAATAATGTTAATATTGAAAATAAATCAGAAAATAAAAATACCACTCAAGATTAACTTATGAGATTGAAAAACATTTCAACAAATAAAGAAAATATAAAATTGTCTAGTGAAATAGATAATAAAAGAATTCCAGAACATGTAGCAATAATTATGGATGGGAATGGAAGATGGGCAACTAAAAAGGGGTTACCTAGATCTTTTGGGCATAATAAAGGAGTTACTGTATTAAAAGAAATTATTAAGGTATCTAAGAACTTAGGTTGTAAAGTTCTGACGGTTTATGCTTTTTCAACAGAGAATTGGACTAGACCCTCTAAAGAGGTTGATTTTCTTATAAATTTATTTGAAAAAGTTTTAAAAAAAGAAATTGATGAGATCCATCAAGAATCAATAAAAATTAAGTTTATTGGTGATTTAACACCTTTCCCTGAGAGTTTAAAATCAATCCTAAATAGTTCAGAAGCTCTTACTACAAACAATAAAAATTTCATATTAAATGTTTGCGTAAATTACGGAGGTAGGCAAGAAATAGTAAAAGTTGCAAAAGAAATAGCACAAAAATCTTTTTCTGGTGAAATAAAACCCAGTGACGTAGATGAAGAATTATTCAATTCAGAACTATTAACTCAAGGGATAAAGGATCCTGAATTACTTATAAGAACTAGTGGAGAAAAAAGGATCTCAAATTTTCTTTTGTGGCAATTGGCTTACTCTGAAATATATATATCTGAAGTATTTTGGCCAGATTTCGATGAATTTGAATTTCTTAAAGCAATAATTGATTACCAATCTAGGAATAGGCGTTTCGGCGGTATAGAATCATTACCAAATGAATCTTTTAAAGATTCTTATTGTTCTTAAAGACTAAAAATGATTAAATCTACTAATCAGATATTTAGTGAAATTAGATTTGACTGGGATAAGGAAGAAATTAAGGAAATATTAAATATGCCTCTAATAGATTTAATGTGGGAATCACAAGTTGTGCACAGAAAATTTAATAGTTATGAAGTCCAATTAGCATCTCTTTACAGTGTAAAGACCGGAGGATGTGAAGAAGATTGTTCATATTGTAGCCAATCAATTTATAGTGCCAGCCAAATAAAAAGTCATCCCCAATTTGAAGTTGAAGATGTTTTAAGTAGAGCAAAAATAGCAAAAGAAGAAGGAGCAGATAGATTTTGTATGGGTTGGGCCTGGAGAGAAATTAGAGATGGAAAACCTTTTAACTCAATGTTAGAAATGGTTAAAGGTGTAAGAGAACTCGGAATGGAGGCATGTGTAACAGCAGGAATGATTACTGATGATCAAGCCTTGAAACTTGCAAAAGCTGGTTTAACAGCTTACAACCATAATCTTGATACAAGTCCTGAATACTATGAAAATATTATTTCCACAAGAACTTATCAGGATAGATTAGACACTATTAAAAGAGTTAGGAATGCGGGTATTAATGTATGTTGTGGCGGAATAATAGGTTTAGGAGAAAATCAAGGAGATAGAGCATCTCTTTTAGAAGTCCTCTCAAACATGAATCCTCATCCTGAAAGTGTCCCAATTAATTCATTGGTAGCTATCGAGGGAACGGAATTAGAAAACAACAAAGAAATTGACTCTATCGAGATGATAAGAATGATAGCTGCAGCAAGAATTCTTATGCCAAAAAGTAAAATAAGACTAAGTGCAGGCAGGGAGAAACTAACCAAAGAGGCTCAGATTTTATGTTTCCAATGCGGTGCAAACTCAATATTTTATGGAGATGAATTACTTACAACCTCAAATCCATCTTTTCAAGATGACAGGAAATTACTTAAAGATGTTGGGGTTATTTTTAATAAAGCTTTTGAATCTGTAGAGAAAAAAGTTTCTTCGTTATGAGACAAAATATATATAAAATAGTTTCAATCTATTCTTTCTTTGCGTTTCAAGGAAATTTTATTAATGAGCTTAAAGATAACTTATTGATTATTGAGAAAGATAATGATCTTTCAGGCTTGTTAGTAATTGCAGAAGAAGGAATTAACGGAACTATTTGTGCTGAAGAAAACATAATTGAAAAAGTTCTTAATTTACTAAGAAAATTTATTGGCAGCAATGAATTAAACCTTAAAGTAAGTTATTCAGAAACAAAAATTTTCAAAAAATTAAAAATAAAAATAAAAAATGAAATAGTAACCATGGGTGTTCCTGGAATAAATCCATCAGAAGATTCAGGAACTTACATTGACTCATTTTCTTGGAATAAGTTAATTAAAGATCGGAACACTCTCGTAATAGATACAAGAAATCATTATGAAGTCTCTATTGGAAGTTTTAAAGATTCAATCAATCCAAAAACAAAAAACTTTAGCGAGTTTCCCGAGTGGGTAGATAATAATTTAGAGAAGCATTTAGGCAATGAAAATTCCAAAAATATAGCTATGTTTTGCACTGGAGGTATCAGATGTGAAAAAGCTACTTCTTTATTAAAAAATAAAGGTTACAAAAATATTTTTCATTTAAAAGGTGGAATACTTAAGTACCTCGAGGAAATTTCAAAAGAAGAAAATCTTTTTGAAGGGGAATGTTTTGTTTTTGACAAAAGAGTTGCTTTAGATCGAGAATTAAAAAAAGGTTCCTACTCAATTTGTCATGCATGCGGGATGCCAATTTCTATAGAAGATCAAAAAAAAGAGGAATATATAGAAGGTATTCAATGTCACTTTTGTATTAACAAATTCAATGATGAAGATAGAAAAAGATTTAAAGAAAGACAAAAACAAATAAATAAATTAAAAGAGAAGATCCAAAAAGTTTATAAGAACTAATTGATAAAAATTATGCAAGTAGAAGAATTACAGAACATAGCATTCTCTTTAGGTCTGGTAATAAAAATACAAATAAGAGAAACACTTGGTTTATGTTTCTTTAAAATTGTTTTAGCAGAACAAAAAGATAATGTCGTAAAGATTTGGGGAGAGCTGAAAGGATGGACCGTCTTACATAAGAAGGACATCCAGCTAGATACATTAAGAATACTAAGTAACTCTCCTCCTTTTGTTTCAGAATTAATATGGGCGACTACAATGTCTTGGGCTATCGAAAAGAAAAACAGTAAAAAAGCAAAGTTATTAGCAATTTACGATACTGAAGGATATAGTAAAAAACTTGTTAGATATTTTAAGCTCATAGGGTTTAAAATTGTAAAAGAAGTTGGTTCTAGTCCTATAGATCTATTTTTAAGGTTAGTTTGGGGAGGTGCAGGAACACTCATGAAAGGGGACTGTTTTCATATCTTAAATAAAATAAAAAAGAAACTTCCTTCGATTGATAATTCTCAACCAGCATGATAACTACTTCTAACTAAAGGTCCACAAGATACTTTTTTAAAACCTAATTTCTTAGAAAAACTTGCTAGATAGTCAAATTCTCTTGGTTCCCAATATTTCTTAACTGATAGATGCTTCAATGAAGGTCTAAGATATTGTCCAATTGTAATTTGATCACAGTGAACTTTTCTTAGATCAAGAATAGTAGTTTCAATTTCTTTTAGTGATTCTCCTAAACCCAACATTATGCCAGATTTTGTTTGGATATTAGGAGCAATAGACTTGGCCTTTTCTAGCAAGCTTATAGAATTTTTATAACTAGCTCCTCTTCTAACTTCTTTTTGAAGTCTTTCAACCGTCTCAAGATTATGATTAAAACAAATTGGTTTTTTGTCTAAAATCATTTTAAGTCTTTCTTTTTGAAGTTGATCTTTATCTTTAAAACTTTTACCTCCTCCCCATAAATCAGGGGTAAGAACTTCTATTTGAATATTGGAATCAATTTTTCGTATCTCATTTATAGTTGAGACAAATAAATTAGCTCCATGATCAGGAAGATCATCTCTGGCTACTGATGTTAGTACTACATACTTTAAATTTAGGTTTTTTACTGCTTCTGCGACTTGAATACTTTCAAATTTATTTATTTGATTAGGTTTACCTTTACTTACCTGACAGAAGGCACAAGCACGAGAACAAATTGAACCTCCCAGTAAAAAAGTAGCAGTCCCTGAAGCATAACATTCTGCCCTATTTGGACATCTTCCTTCTTCACAAATGGTATGAATATTTGACTTTTTAATAAGTGTTTGTATTTTCTCAAATTCTGAAGCTTTGCTAATAGGAAATTTTATCCAGGAAGGAAGTCTTAAATTTTCTTCAAGTTGATACTGATTATTATCTTCCATTTTTAAATTAAATTAGTTCTTCCTTCTAAAGCTCTTGCTAGAGTAACTTCATCAACATATTCAAGATCACTCCCCATTGGGAGTCCATAAGCAATTCTTGTTACTTTTGTAAAAGGGTTTAATAATTTACCTATATAAAGGCTTGTGGTATCACCTTCAACACTTGGAGTTAATGCCAGTATTATTTCATCAACTTCTGATTTAGTGACTCTCTCTACCAAACTTCTGATCTCTAGTAATTCAGGACCAACTGAATCCATAGGAGAAATTAACCCACCAATGACATGGTAAACACCTTTAAACTCTCTAGCTCTTTCTAAAGCTAATAAGTCTTTAGTTTCTGCTACTACACAAATTATTTTTTGATTCCTTTCAGTATTTCTACATATTTCACACTCTATTTCTGAAGTTAAATTAAAGCATTTTTTACAATATCCAACCTTACTACGAGCCTCTAATAATGCTTTGGAAAAATCTCTGATATTACTTTCAGGTTGTTTTAGAATAAATAAAGCCAACCTTTGAGCTGTTCTTGGACCAATACCTGGAAATTTTTCAAAATGACCAATTAATTTAGAAAGTGGCTTAGTAAAAGTTATCAAGATTAAATTTCTTCTAAGATTAATTTAGACGTATAATTTGGAATTTGTTCTATTTGTTTGCTTTTAATGTCTTATTATATTTTTAATTAATAATTTTTTAAAATGAAGAGCATGAGATTCAACCCTTTTAAATATCTATTATTAATAATTTTATGTTTTACATTAAGTGCTTGTGGGGGGGGACTAAATGCAGGGTTAGAGGCTTATCAAAGTCCAGATGGAAGATATGCTTTTTTATATCCAACAGGTTGGACTAGAGTAAAAGTAGATGGAGGTCCTGAAATTATTTACCACGATTTGATTAATAGTAATGAGACTTTAAGCTTGGTTGTATCAGATGTAAAAAAAGAAGTTGATTTAGAACAATTAGGTAGCCCAAATGAAGTTGGACAAACCTTAATTGATAAAGTTATTGCTCCTCAAGGTTCAGGTAGATCAGTCAAACTTGTTGAAGCTAAAAAAAGGGAAGCCTCAAATCATATTTTTTATGATTTAGAATACCAACTAAATCTTAATGAGCAAGATAGGCACGAACTTGCAACTGTTGTAATTGATAGGGGAACTTTATATACATTTGCTGTGGGAACAAATGAAGATAGATGGAATAAAGTTGATGCGATGTTTGCCAATGTTATTGAATCTTTTAACTTCTTAATTTAGTTTTTGAAATATGTTTTCTAAACACCAACTTGAACATTCCATAAATCTGAATATACATTCTTATTATTTAATAAAAATTCATGCTTTCCGCTTTCAATAATCTTACCTTTATCTACCACTATTATATTATCAGCATTTTTAATTGTACTCAATCTATGAGCTATAACTATTGTTGTTCTCTCTTTAGTTATTTTAGATAATGATTTCTGAATTAAAACTTCAGTCTCGTTATCAACTGAAGCAGTTGCCTCATCTAAAATCAATATAGGGGCATCTTTTAATACTGCTCTTGCTAGAGCAATTCTCTGACGTTGTCCTCCTGAAAGTCTTTGTCCCCTTTCCCCAACAATAGTCTTATATCCATTAGGTAATTGTTCAATAAATTTATGAGCTTCAGCAACTTTTGACGCTTTTACAATATCTTTAATTTTTGGGCTATTTGCTCCATAAGCAATATTTTCCTCAACAGTTCCGTGAAATAAATAAGTTTCTTGACTTACAAGAGAAATACATTTTCTTAAATCCTGTAAATTAATTTCTTTGATAGAAATATTATCTAAAGATATTAAACCTTTATTACAATCATAAATTCTAAGAAGAAGTTTAATTATTGTACTCTTACCAGAACCAGTTAATCCAACGATTCCTAAAGTAGAGTTACTTGGAATTTTAAAATTTATGTTCTTTAAAGTTGATTCTCGGCCAGGATAATTAAAATTTACATTATCAAAAGTAATATCACCTTTTATATCCTTTGCGTATATTTTTATTTTACCATCCTTTATTTTAATGGGTGTATCAATAAGATCTATCACTCTATTTATTGAAGCCATTGAGCGTTGAAAGTCATCTAAAACATGACCTAAAGTAGTCAAAGGCCATAACAATCTTTGAGTAATAAAAACTAAAAAACTATATGTTCCTACATTAAGTACCTTGCTCCAGGTTTGAAAACCTCCAATAAGCAAAATTGCTATAAAGGCAAACAAAATAGCAAATCTTATTAGAGGAATAAAAGCTGACGATAATTTTATTGCTGATTTATTGCTTCTTTGGTATGCAAGACTTTCTTTATTTAATCTATTAAGTTCCCATTTCTCTTTTGTAAAACTTTTTATTGTAAGAATCCCGCTTAAATTATTATTTAATCTAGAAGCTAAAAGACCAGCTTTATTCCTTACATCTTTATATTTTGGGGATAATCTTTTTTGAAATCTTATTGACCCAATGAATATTAAAGGTATAGGTAAGAAAGCAAATAATGCAATTTTTGGTGCAACAAAAATCATTGTCCCGCCAATAATTAGAACAGTAATAAATAACTGAATAAGTTGATTAGCTCCTTGATCAAGAAACCTCTCAAGTTGATTTACATCGTCATTTAAAATAGAAAGTAGTCTTCCTGTATTATCATTTTCAAAGAAATCCATATCTAATTCTTGTATATGCTCATAAGCCTTTATTCTCAATTTATGTTGTGAAATCTGAGCTAAATTTCTCCATAAAACTGAATATAAATATTCGAAGAAAGATTCTGCTGACCATACTATTCCTGAAGCAAAAGCAAGGAAAATTAATTGAATTGGAACTTCTTTTATCCCTAAACTAGCAATCCAAGAAGTATCTTCTTTAACTACGATATCTACTGCAAGTCCTATAATAACTGGCGGAGCCAAATCTAATATTTTGTTTATTATCGAACTTATAAAAGCAAAAATAAGTAGACTCCTTTCTTCTCTTAAATTCAGATAAAGTCGGAATATGGGATTCTGATTATTTGAAGATCTCATTATTATTTTGTTATAGATTCAATTTGTTCTTAATTTCTAACTTACATTTATTAATTGCTTTTTGATGACTTGAACTATATGAAAATTCTTCTAAATAGCAATCGCAAGTATTTTTAGCAATCTCAT
>QCTB01000023.1 GCA_003209055.1 Prochlorococcus sp. AG-670-O13 | reverse complement strand
TAATCCATTTCTTTTTTTTTTCTAATTGAACTTTATTTACTTTTTTTGAAAAGTCATTTACATATATCTTTGATGGAAATCCGCTTTGTTTAAGATTTTCTAGAACCTGATCAATATCTGGTTGTGTTTTATTTAATTCAAAGTAGGCACTTTCAGTAAGTAAGTTAACAGAGACATTTTCAACGCCATCAGAATTTTTTAATATTTTTTCTACTGTGCTGACACAACCCCCGCATTTCATCCCTGATATATTTAATTGAATGCAATTCATATTTTTTAGTATGAAAGCAAATTAATGCTTATCTTTATTCATAATTATAATAATAAATGTTATAGACTTTTTAAATAGTTGATAGTAATTTGACTAATTTAATTTTATTACAAAAAAAAAGTGCCTAGTAATCAAAACAGAGACAACTTTATTGATAAAGCTTTTACAGTAATTGCTGAATCAATAGTTAAAATTATGCCAATTGCTGATAAAGAGAAAAAAGCTTACATTTATTATAGAGATGGATTAGCTGCACAAAATAATGGAGATTATTCTGAAGCTCTTGAATACTATAAAGAAAGTTTATTACTAGAAGAAAATAAAATTGATAGAGGTGAAACTTTAAAAAACATGGCAATCATTTATATGAGCAACGGAGAGGAAGATCTATCTATTGAAACTTATCAAAAAGCCTTAGTTGAAAATCCAAAACAACCATCTTGTCTTAAGAATATAGGCTTAATTTATGAAAAAAGGGGAAGATATGCGGAACAGAATGGTGATTTAGATCAAAGAGATATGTGGTTTGATAAAGCTGCACAAGTTTGGTCTAAGGCAGTAAGGCTTTATCCAGGTGGCTACTTAGATATTGAAAATTGGTTAAAAACTTCTGGAAGAAGTTCAATAGATATTTATCTTTAGATTTTTTATTTACTGTTTTAAAGCATAATTAATAGCTTCATTGATATTAGAAATTTCTTTAATCTGTATCAGTTTTTGAAAACTATCTTTAATTTCAATAGTTGTTTTAGGCACTAAAATATTTTTGATCCCTAATCTAATAGCTTCATCAATTTTGCTTCGAAGATTATTTGCCTGCCTTACCTGACCGCTTAAGCCTAATTCTCCAATAAATGAACAATTTTTCAATGGTGGAATACTTTTTAAGCTTGATAAGATTGATATTGCAACACCTAAATCTGAAGATGGGTCATTTATTTCAAAACCCCCTCCCGTAGCTATATAACAGTCATAGTCAGATAATTTAATTCCTACATGCTTTTCAATGACAGCTAAAATTTGATGCAATCTATTTATATTGATTCCAGTGGTTGTTCTCCTTGGATTATTATAGAAAGTTTTATTTACCAAAGCTTGAATATCAACTGCAAATGGTCTTGATCCCTCATTAGTTATTGTGGTTGTGACTCCAGATATATTTTCTTTATTTGTAAAAATTGAACTAGGGTTACTAACTTCTCGTAAACCATTATCTAACATTTCGAAAATTCCAATTTCAAAAGTTGATCCAAATCTATTTTTTACACTTCTGAGCAACCTATGAGATGCAATATTATCTCCCTCAAAGTTAATTACTACATCTACTAAATGTTCTAATGTTTTTGGTCCTGCGAGAGCCCCATCCTTCGTAACATGGCCAATTATCAAAAGTGCTATATTATTTTCCTTAGCAAGGTTATGAAGTTCAGATGAACACGCCCTCACTTGTGAAACAGATCCTGGTGAACTTTCCATTTCATCATTATTGATAGCTTGGATACTATCAATTATCGCAAAACTAGGTTTTATTTTTTTAATTTCTTCGATAATTATAGGTAAATTGGTTTCAGCTAAAATTTTTAAATCTTGGCCGTTTTCATTTAAGCGATCCCATCTTATTTTTACTTGTTCTAAAGATTCTTCTGCCGTTACGTATAAAACTTTTTCATTAAGGGAGATTCTCCCCGCAGATTGAAGCACTATCGTACTTTTACCAATTCCGGGTTCTCCACCAAGTAAAACTATAGATCCCGGTACTATTCCACCTCCGAGAACTCTGTCAAACTCTTTAAATCCGCTCGTAAATCTTGATATGGTAGCTATTTCTATTTCATGAAAAAGTTTAGAGTTTTTACTTTTGTTAATATTTGTTGTTTTAGATCTCTGGTTTTTTCTTTCTTCAACTATTGTATTCCATTCATTACAATTTACGCATCTACCAAAGTATTGAGAAGTTTCAGATCCGCAATTTTGACAAATAAAAGTCGAAAATTTACTAGACATTACATTTTTGATTAGATTGAGGCACTTAGATGTTTGGGATATTGCCCCTCTACAAGTTAGATTAGGTTAAAGATAAATTCTCTTACTGATTAGCTAATAGAAACAAATGGCTGTATCTAGTCAAACAAAAGAAACAATACTTGTCGCTGATGACGAGGCAAGCATTAGAAGAATTCTCGAGACTCGTCTCTCAATGATTGGTTACAAAGTGGTAACTGCTTGTGATGGTAAAGAAGCATTAAAATTATTCAAAGATTATGATCCTGATTTGGTGGTACTTGATGTAATGATGCCAAAATTAGATGGATATGGAGTTTGTCAAGAGTTAAGAAAAGATTCAGATGTCCCAATTGTTATGTTAACTGCACTAGGAGATGTTGCAGATAGAATTACAGGATTAGAATTAGGCGCTGATGATTATGTTGTTAAACCATTTAGTCCAAAAGAATTAGAAGCTAGAATTAGGTGTGTTTTAAGGCGTATAGATAAAGAACAACTTCCTGGCATGCCAAATTCAGGTTTAATTTTGGTAACAGATATAAAGATTGATACAAATCGAAGACAAGTTTTTAAAAGTGATGAGAGAATTAGATTAACTGGAATGGAATTTAGTCTTTTAGAGCTTTTAGTAAGTCGGTCAGGGGAGCCATTTAGTCGTGGAGAGATTTTGAAAGAAGTCTGGGGTTATACACCTGAAAGACATGTAGATACAAGAGTAGTAGATGTTCATATCTCTAGATTAAGATCAAAATTGGAAGCTGATCCTGCAAATCCTGAATTAATTCTTACAGCAAGAGGTACAGGATATCTGTTTCAGAGGATAGTTGATATTTCTCCTTTTGATGGTAAATAGATGGAAAAAGATTCTTCTAATAAAAAGTCTAGAGCTATAAGAAGATTAGTTATTTGGTATAAAAGAAATGCAGCAGTGACTTCAATAGTTGATTCTGCTACTAATTCTGCTGTCACAGCTACTAATGTGGCCGGCAACGTAGTCTCTGGTGCCGGTTCTGTGGTTAGTAGTGCAAGTAATGTGGCAGGTAATGTAGCGGGTAATGTAGTATCTAGTGCTGAATCAGTTGTAAACACTGCCAGCAGTGTAGTTTCAAATGCTAGTTCAATTGCAAAAAGTACGTTACAGCCATTAGTTTTTGATCCTTTAAAAAGATTACAGAATAATGATAATTTGATAATTAAAGAAGAGTCATTAACTTCTGAGAGAATTTGGATCGCAGTTGATGGTATGGGAGGCGATTATGCACCTGTTCCTATCCTGGAGGGTTGCCTTGATGCGATTAGTAGATTTCCAATAAATATAATGTTTGTAGGGAAAATTGAAAAAATTAGATATGAAGCAGAAAAAGTTGGTTTAATAGATTTATTAGAAAAAGAAATTGATAATAATCGATTTGAATTAATAGATAGTGGAGATCCTATAGGGATGAATGAGGAAGCAACATCAGTAAGAAAAAGAAAAGATGCAAGTATAAATGTTGCTATGGATTTAGTTAAAACTAATAGAGCCAAAGCTGTTTATTCAGCAGGTAATTCCGGGGCTCTTATGGCCTCTGCAATATTTAGGATTGGGAGATTGAAAGGTATTGAACGCCCTGCAATAGGAGCATTATTTCCAACACGAGATCAAACTCGACCTGTCTTAGTTTTAGATGTCGGAGCAAATACTGATTGTAAACCCTCTTATTTGCATCAATTTGCCCTCCTTGGGAATGTTTATGCTAAAGATGTTTTACAAATAGAAAAACCACGTATCGGCTTATTAAATATTGGAGAAGAAGAATGCAAAGGCAATGATTTATCTTTGAAAACATTTGAATTATTATCCAATGAAAAAAGTTTTGTTTTTGGTGGTAATTGTGAAGGAAGAGATGTTTTGTCAGGAGATTTTGATGTAGTGGTTTGTGATGGCTTTACAGGAAATATTTTACTTAAATTTCTTGAGTCAGTTGGTGGAGTTTTATTAGATATTTTAAGATCTGAACTACCTAGAGGAAGAAGGGGTAAAGTTGGTTCAGCTTTTTTAAAAAGTAATTTGCTAAGAATTAAGAAAAGGTTAGATCATGCTGAACATGGAGGAGCATTATTGCTTGGTGTGAACGGTATTTGTGTTATTGGCCATGGCAGTAGTAAGTCTTTATCTGTGGTAAGTGCTCTTCGTTTGGCTCATTCTGCTGTAAACCATAATGTTATGAAAAATTTAAATCAACTTCAAAAGCTTCAAGTTTTAAATTCTTAAAGCAAATTTTGTCAGATTTATGGTTGACTTATATAAGTAATTAGATAAGTTTTTTGGAAGGAACAAATTTACATCAAATTGGAGTTTCATTTAAAGGTAGTGGAAGTTATGTTCCAAATCAAATTCTGACGAATAAGAAAATCAGTAAGAAAGTAGATACTAGCGATGAATGGATAAGATCTAGAACAGGTATCTCTCAAAGAAGAATTTCTGGATTATCAGAAACTGTTAGTGAGATGGGTTATAAAGCTGCATTGGCAGCAATTGAGATGTCTAAATGGGATCTTGAAACAATTGATCTAATAATTTTAGCTACTTCAACACCAAATGATTTATTTGGCTCTGCCCCCAATATTCAAGCAAGATTAGGGGCAAATAATGCCGTCGCTTTTGATTTGACTGCTGCTTGCAGCGGTTTTTTATTTGCTGTAATAACAGCTTCTCAATTTTTAAAAGCAGGAAGTTACAAAAGAGCGATAGTAATCGGCGCAGATCAACTCTCAAGTTACGTAGATTGGAATGATAGAAGAAGTTGTATCTTATTTGGAGATGGAGCAGGTGCAATAGCTATCGAAGCAACAAACGAATTAGATAATTTAATTGGTTTTAGTATGAGGTCTGATGGTGATAGAGGTGCTTTCTTAAATCTTCCATCTCAAAATAATCAAGATCTAATTATTGATGATATTACTTATTTAAGTGGTGGTTATTCCACAATTAATATGAATGGTCAGGAAGTATATAAGTTTGCAGTAAGAGAAGTCCCATTAATAATTGAAAATTTATTAAAAAAAACAAATTTCAATTCTGAGAAAATTGATTGGCTTTTATTACATCAAGCCAATCAAAGAATATTAGACTCTGTTGGAGATAGACTAAATTTTTCTCCAGAAAAAATTCTTAGTAATTTAACTAACTATGGAAATACTTCAGCTGCAACAATTCCTTTAATGCTGGATGAGGCAATAAGAAATAAGAAAATTAAACAAAATGATATTATTGCCACTAGTGGTTTTGGTGCTGGGTTAAGTTGGGGTGCAGCCCTGATTAAATGGGGTTAAAAATAAAATAGGTTTCTTATGACAGTGGCTTGGGTATTCCCTGGACAGGGTTCGCAAAAAATCGGAATGGCAAACAAAATTATCAATTTGCCAAATGCAAAAAATAGGTTTCATTATGCATCCGAAGTATTCGAGAAGAATTTATTTGAAATTTGTGAAAAAAATTCTGATAAAGCAAATATTGCTAATGATTTAAATAACACAAAGAATACTCAAATTTGTCTTTTTTTGGTGGAATCAGTATTATCAGATTCTTTAAAAGAAAATGGTTTTAAACCAACTTATATTGCTGGTCATAGTTTAGGTGAAATTACGGCTTTATATTGCTCTGGGGTGTTATCTTTTGATGATTGTGTATCACTAATAAAAGTAAGATCTACATTAATGGCAGATGCCTCAAAGGGATCTATGGCAGCATTAATTGGTTTTGATAGGAATCAATTAAATTTATTGGTAAATGAGATTGATGATCTTGTAATAGCAAACGACAATAGCTCTTCTCAAGTTGTTTTATCAGGAAGCGAAATAGCTTTAAATAATATTTCAAAACGAATTACTGCTAAAAGATTTATTAAATTAAATGTTTCGGGTGCTTTTCATTCACCTTTTATGAAAGAACCATCAATTAAATTCTCAAAATATTTAGATACTCTCAAATTTAATAACCCTTCTTTCCCTATTATAAGTAACTCACATCCAACTCTTTCTAATGATCGAGATGAGCTTAAAGTAAGGTTAAAAGATCAAATGTGTAATGGTGTAAGATGGCGTGAAACTATGGATTTAATGGGAGAACATAATATTATTCGACTAGTAGAAATTGGCCCTTCTAATGTCTTAGGTGGTTTAGGGAAAAGGCATTTAAAGGATGTAAAAGTTTCTCAAGTGTCTTCTGCAGATCAAATTAAATACTGATTTTATGAGAAGTTATTTTTATCAAAAATTAATTTATCAATTGGTAAGTTATGTCATTATTTTTCCTATATATAGAATGTTATTTAGAGGAAGTTTAATTGGGAGAGAGAACATCCCTCAAAAAGATTCTTTTATATTGGTATCGAATCATGGTTCTCTACTTGATCCTCCTTTTTTAGGACATGCTATTGGTCGAAATATATCTTTTATGGCGAAGTCAGAACTTTTTAGAATCCCCTTGCTTGGTTTTATAATAAAGTCCTGTGGAGCTTATCCTGTTAGGAGAGGAATTGTAGATAAAACGACTATTAAAACAGCATGTGAAAAATTATCAAATAATCAAAGTATTGGCATTTTTATTGATGGGACTCGCCAAAAAGATGGGCGTGTAAATAAGCCAAAACAAGGAGCATCTCTTCTTTCCTTTAAAAATCAAAAGTTGTTATTACCTGTTGCAATTATTAATTCGCATAGATTATTTAGACTAAAGTTTTTTATTCCATTTTTTACAAAAATAGTTATTAAAGTTGGGAAACCGATTAATCCACCTAAAGGGGCGTCAAAAAATGATTTAGTTTTGGTAACAAATAACTTGCAGGAAATTATAAACAATATGCTTGAATAAATAATTAGTTAATTGGGGATATTGGATATAATGGTAATACTTTATCCCATGTATTGAAGATTGAATGTTGTGAATTTTTATTAGATAAATTCAATAATTCTTTTAAATCATCTATATCAGAATATTCAGCTTGATAAGAAGACTCAATACTTTTTAAGTCTTCAAAAATTTTTGGAACAATTTTTTCATTGATAGTAATATTTTTTAGGCTTTCAGAAATATAAACTTCATATTTTCCTGCAATGTATCCTCTTCTTTTTAATTTTTTGAAAATCCAAAATGAATTTTTATTGGAATAGATATTATTCTTGATTGCAATTCTTTTTGCCATTAATTTAAAAGAACTAAAACTATCTAATGAGCAATTCATTTGCTGGGCAAGAGTTCTTGCTAATACAATTATTTGTCTGGATGCATTAAAGTTTGATGGGCCAATACTGACAGAAATCTTATTAATTTTTTTTAAATTTTCTTTTTTAATAAAATTAGTAAAATCAACTATTAAGTTATTACATAAATCATTATCAAATTTTCTTGTAAAAAAATTATCAGATAGATCGTTGTTATTTTTCCTATACGCGAAGCCAAAAGAATTTTCTGTACTATGAATAGCTAAGGTTATATTATTATCATTTTTGAATTCGTAAGGCATTTACCTTTAAATAGGTAATTCTAAACCAGGTCTACATTTAGACCACTTCCCAGCTTCCTCTAAAAAACTTGAACAAGATTGAACATCCCAATCAGTTTTATATTCGCCGTTTAAATCTTTGGTTATACTTACGTGAATGTAAGGTTTTTTTGGTTTAAAATTGGGCATATCACAAATATGCTCAACGCCATGTTTCTTTTCAACGTCATGATACGTCATACATCTATCAACTAATTTACAGTTAATGCAAATGCACATAATCAAGAAAGAAAAACTTAAAAATCATATTCTCATTGATCATACATTAATAATTAATGAAATAGAAAAAAGTCTAAAATTTTATAATTGGGATTTTATTATATCTTATCTACCTCCTGGATCTTATTTAGTAGGTGGATATATTAGAGACTTGATTCTAGGGAGATTAAATTCAGAAATTGATGTTGATATAGTAGTCCCAAAAAATGCTATTGAGATTGGTAAAAAAATTGCGGAAAAATTTGAAGGGAAATTTATTATTCTTGATGAAGGAAGAAATGTAGTAAGAATTATCTTTAAACATATTAAAATTGATATAGCTTCTCAAATTTCTCCTTCTATTGAAATTGATTTATTAAGTAGAGATTTTTCAATAAATGCTATTGCGTTTTCTTTTGAGGAGAAATCTCTAATTGATCCATCAAAAGGAATAAATGATATACAATTTTCTTTGTTGAGAACTAATTCTAAAAAGAATTTATTGGATGATCCGTTAAGAATTTTAAGATGCTTTCGATTTGTTTCCGAATTAAATTTTAATGTTGATTTAAATTTAATAAATTTTATTAAAACTTGTAAAAATCAGTTAAGACTAGTTGCAAATGAAAGAATAAATTATGAAATACAGCAAATAATCAAAGGGGAAAATGCACCTCAGGCTATTAAATTAATAAACAAATTTAAAATTTTTGAGTTTATACAGTCAGAAAAAGATTTGATAATTATTGATTTAGAAAAAACAAATTTTGCAGAATTTAGTAATAATGAAAAGAAAAAATTTTTACCTTTGTTCTTTTTGGTTCAGATCTTAGACGAATTTTCTTTAACTAATTTAAAATTTAGCAAATCTGATATTTCAAAAATTAAGCTACTAAGAAAATGGAACCTTTTATTAAAGGTAAAAACTATTGATGCATTTAATGAAAGAGAAAGGTTTGATTTGCAAAAAGAATTAGAAACTTTTCTTCCTTCTTTTATTATGTTCCTGCCAGAAATATTCCATAAAGATTGGATCTTTAGGTGGCGAGATAAAGATGATAAATTATTTCATCCGTCAAATTTAATAAAAGGGAACGTCGTAAAACAATACTTGAAAATCCAAGATGGGCCCATTTTAGGAAAGCTCATTAATTATCTTTCGAGGGAGCTTGCATTTAATAGGTTGGACAATTTTGATGAAGCTATTTATAAAGGAAAGCAATGGATTAAACAAAATGCGCCAAAATGTGATTAAATACACATAGCTTAGTTTTGTTTAAAAGTTCAGACTTCAAATTATTTCTTAAAAATTTATGAGCATTCGTATTTACATTGGCAATTTACCACAAGGATTCAATCCAAAAGAGTTAGATAGTATTTTAAAATCAGCATCAGATTCTATAAGATTTAAAGCTGTTTTAGATAAAGAAACAAAAGAGTGTAGAGGATTTGGTTTTGCAACTACAAATAACGAAAAAAATGCAAATTTAATAATCGAAAAGCTCAATGGCTTTGAATTTAATGGTTCTAAATTAAGAGTTGAACTTTCAGAGAAGAAAGATTCTTCTTCAAACAAAAGAAATAATTTAGGTTCTAATAAAAAAAGGAAAGATTTTAAGAAGATTGTTCATAGTGATGCTCCTAATCTTGAGGCTCCTGATCCTAGATGGGCGGGTGAGCTATCAAAATTGAAAGATTTGTTAGCTAATCAGAAAACTCTTGCTTAATTATTTGATTCTTGAGATCAAATAAGAGATTGGAATTTCAAATGCTTTTACAGATTTTTTTACAAAAGCTCTATTATTAAATACGTCATAATCTAATCTTTCAATAGAATCTAATATTCCTCTGTATAGTCGTAAAGATGTCCAAACTGGCCATCTAGCATCTGAGGATAACCACTTAATACCATCTTCCGATTTTTTAAACCAATCTCGAGCTCTGGTTAACTGAAAGTTCATAAGCATTCTCCATTGATTATTTATTACTCCGTTTAATAATTCTTTTTCAGAATAGTTAAATTCCTTTATTTCATCTTGTGGTAAATAGATCCTACCTCTTGCTCTATCTTCTCCTACGTCTCTTAAAATGTTAGTAAGCTGATTTGCTATCCCTAGAGCTATTGCTGCTTCAGAAGGGTCAGGCATGCTACTCCATGGGGCTGATGTATAGGCACTATCAATACCCATGACATTTTGAGTCATTAAGCCAACTGTTCCGGCGACTCGATAACAGTAAAGCTCTAATTCAGAAAAATTTTCATATCTAAATTTGTTAAGGTCCATTCTCTGACCTTCAATCATGTCTAAGTATGGTTCAATATTTTGCGGAAATTTTTCTATGGTATCTAATAGCACAGCATCTAAATCTGATTTTATTTTTCCTTTAAACACATTTCTAGTGTTTGCTTCCCATTCATTTAATTTGTCAGATAGTTCATCTGAGGACTTTGTTGAAGCTTCAGGGCTGTCCATTATTTCATCTGTTCTCCTGCACCAAACGTAAATAGCCCATATTGCTTTCCTCTTTTCGTAAGGTAGTAAAAGAGTTCCTAAGTAAAAAGTTTTAGCCCATTGTTGAGTTTCTTTTTGGCATATTTCATATGCTTTATTTAGTTGAGATATTGAATTTTTCAAAAAGTGTTTTTTAAATGGAGGTTTTAACTAATTGTAGATGTTTCTTTGGAAACTTTATTGGATGTATTAGAAAATTCTTTGTTAATAGTTTCTGCGCATAATTTACCACTTAAAACAGCTCCTTCCATAGAAGCAAGATATTTTTGCATTGTATAGTCACCAGCTAAGAAAAAGTTTTTAATTGGAGATCTTTGACTAGGTCTAAAATCTTGACATCCTGGAACTGCTTTATAGACAGATCTTGGCGTTTTTACGACTTTATATTTCCTGAGTTGAGTTTTTTGATCTCCAATAAAATGAGTTGGGAATAATTTTTTGAGTTCTTCCATTGTTGCATCGACTATATCTTGATCACTTCTATTAATCCATTCTTTTGCAGGAGCAAAAACCAATTCAAGCATTGATCTATTGGGATCTTCATATTCTTTACAAGTAATACTCATATCTGCATAAACACTTAGAAGAGGGGATCTACTAAATAACAAGTGATCAATGTCCGTTAATTTTTTATCAAACCATAAATGAATATTTATTACAGGCACTCCCTCTAGTCCATCTAGTTTTGAGAAAGCATTAATACCTTTCCATTGATGAGGAATCATTAGTTTAAAAAGATCTACAGGCATTGCACTTACATAGGCATCCGCTGTAATCACTTTCTTTTCATCTGAATCTAGAGAGGCAATTGTAAAACTTTCAACGGTACTATCCTCGTTGAGGTTAATTTTTCTTAAAGGACTATTCATGTGAACCTCCCCGCCTCTTGCAGTTATATAATCAACTATTGGTTGGCAAAGTCTTTCAGGAGGAGCTCCATCTAGGAAAGCCATTTTTGAACCGTTTTTTTCTTGTAGAAATCTATTGAGTGCTGTTAATAAAACCGTAGATGAGATTTCATCAGGTCCAATAAAATTAAGCGCTTTGCTCATAGCAATAAACACTTCATCATTAACTCTTTCTGGAATATTGTGTTCTTTTAACCATTCGGTCCATGATTTTGAATCACATTTATCAAGATATTTTTGTCCCCTTAACATTGCAGGTACTAAACCTAAGCCAAATAATATTTTTTCATTCCATGAAAGCATGTCGTTATTACTAAGAATTGCTGTTACTCCATTGGCAGGAGCTGGTATGTCTGGGAAATCAAATCTACTGTAAGTACCAGGTTCAGAAGGTTGATTGAAAATCATTGAATGGCTTTTCCACTGTAATCTATCTTCTATATCTAATTCTTTGAAAAGTTGGAGCATATTAGGATAAGCTCCAAAAAATATATGTAAACCAGTTTCATACCAATCTCCATCTTCGTCCTTCCAAGCCGCGACTTTACCACCAAGAACATCTCTGGCCTCTAAAACGATGGGAATGTGACCATTATCAACAAGATATTTAGCACAAGATAAACCTGCTAAACCTGCACCTGCAATTACAACACGCATTATAAAATCAGAAAATAAGTTAACACTTACTAAGAAGCTATTCTAAAGTTAGAACATTATTGTTTTTTTTGTTGATTATTTCTTAAAATTATGGAAAAAATGCTTTTAAAATCAACTACAAGGCATGTGAGGATATTTACAGCTGAAGTAGTTAAAGAAGATTTAAAATTTCATCCTAATAAATTAACCATTGACTTAGATCCCGATAATGAATTTATTTGGAATGAAGAATCCTTAAAAAAAGTCAATAACAAATTCACTAAACTTGTTGAAGAAAGATCTGGAAAAAATCTTGATGATTATGAACTTCGTAAAATAGGATCAGAAGTTGAAGGTTTTATAAAATATTTGCTCCAAAATGGATTATTGAGTTATAACCCTGAATGTAGAGTTATGAACTATTCCATGGGTTTACCTAAGACAAACGAAGTATTGTGAATAAATATCCTAATAGAGGTTCGAGAAGAGGACCTGGTAGAAACTCTTACTCCTCAAACTCAATGGATGGACCTAATTATAAACAACGAAGTAAAAGAATCCCACCTTCTAGTTCTGACCAAAAAAATAATTTCAATACTGGAACTATTGCCGTGCTTGCTGGAGTTTTAATTTTAGGGGTAGGCATCGGAAGTGCTATTACTAGTACAACTGATGGAGGACAGGGAAATATCGCTAGTCAGCAGCAACTAGATATGGCTGTTCCAGATCCTGAATTTTGTAGACAATGGGGTGCAAGCGCTTTTGTGATTGATGTAGAGATGTATACAACATTAAATCCTTCAACTAGTTTTGTAACACAACCAGCACTACAACCTGGCTGTGTTATTCGGAGGGAGAATTGGACAGTTTTACAAAAACAAGGTGCTATTAGTAATGAAGATGTTAGAGAATGTAAGCAAAGAATGAATACTTTTGCTTACATTGGTTCAATAAGGGATAAGCCTATAGTGAAATGTGTTTATCAGACTGATGTAAATGAGAATAAATTTATTATCAAGGGAGATGGTCAAGCTGAAGATGGGGGTGTAGGAATTAACAAGGAAGCAATTCAGTTTTAGGTTAAGTGAATCTGCCTCAATGGACTTTCTGAACTTGCAAATTGAGGCAAAATATTCTTTTTAAAAGCTTCGGATGCTCTTGAAGTGTATCTAGAGGGATTTGTAATTAATTTCAACGCTCTTTTGACCTCTAAATCAGCTAAAAAGGCTTTGTGAATAGAACCACCTGCTAATTCTCTCTCAATTGAAACAACAGGCAAAAAAGAAGCCCCAAGCCCAGATTGAACTGCATTTTTAATTGCTTCAAGGGAATTTAACTCCATTTCGATTTTTAATCTTTGAATATCAAGACCAGAATCTTTTAAAAGTTTATCAACTACTTTTCTAGTTGTTGATTGAGAATCTAATGTAACAAAATTAAGTTTGTATAAATCTTCTTTCATAAGTTCTTTCTTCTTGGCAAGTGGATGTTTTGTGGGCAATACAAGAGCTAATTCATCAGTTGCATATGGAATTACTTGTAATAGGTTTTCTAGATCGCTTGGTAATTGACCTCCAATAATAGCCAAATCAATTTGACCATTTGCAACGCTCCAACCTGTTCTTCTAGTACTGTGTACTTGTAGTTGGACAGATACATCAGGATATTTTTGACGAAAAAGACCTATCATCCTTGGCATTAGGTAGGTACCGGTAGTTTGACTAGCTCCAATTATGAGTGTTCCGCCTTTTAAACTATTTAAGTCTTCAATAGCTTTACAAGCCTCATCACATTGATTAAGTATTCTCTCGCAATATTCAAGTAATAACTTACCAGCATCAGTTAGAAGTGCTTTTCTACCTCCTCTATCAAAAATTGTTATTTCAAGTTGTTTTTCTAAATTCTGAATTTGTAAACTTACAGCTGGCTGAGTCACATATAGCAAATCTGCAGCTTTCTTAAAACTTCCTTGAGCTGCTATGGCTTTTAATATTCTTAATTGGTCAAGAGTAAAAGGTAATTCGGGCATTTTATTTATGCCTAATTTATTAAATTATGATTCTAATACCAAAGCGTATTATTGTTAATAATAAATAACTTGAATTGTTTAAATTATATGGAGACTCACAAAACTTCTTTATTAATTTTGATATTAATATTAATTTTTGCGGTTATTCATAGTGGAGGTGCTGCTTTAAGAACTAGAGCAGAAGCTCAGATGGGAGCAAGATTATGGAGATTATGCTTTGTTTCGTTAAGTTTGCCTTCTGCAGTGATATTAATTAGTTATTTTTTAGCGCACAGATACGATGGAATCAGATTATGGAATTTTCAAGGCAATAACTTTGTATATTTATTAGTTTGGTTTTTAACTGCTATTAGCTTCTTATTTCTTTATCCTGCAACATATAATTTGTTGGAAATTCCTTCAGTTTTAAAACCACAAGTCAGAATATATGGAACTGGGATAATGAGAATTACAAGACATCCACAAGCATTTGGACAAATTATATGGTGTATAGCACATACATTATGGATAGGGACTTCCTTTACATTTATAACTTCCTTAGGACTAATTCTTCATCATCTTTTTGCTATTTGGCACGGAGATAAGAGATTAGAAATTAAATTTGGTGAGGAATTTTATAAATATAAAGATAGTACTTCAATCATTCCATTTGTCGCTATATTTGATGGCCGACAACAAATTAAAGTAAAAGAATTTTTTAAATTTTCTCAACTTGGAATATTAATAGCCATTGCGGTAATTTGGTGGTCTCATAAATATATAAATATTGCTGTTACAACATTTAATTCATCTTTTATGTCTAAAATTTTCAATTAGCAGTCTAATATTAATATATAAATATTCTTAAAAATGCCACAAGCTTCAGAAATTGCCTGGTTAATACCTGTATTACCGCTTATTGGAGCTATCCTTTCTGGCTTGGGTCTAATATGTGCAAATAAAAAAATTAATAATTCTAGAGAAATTGTTGCGATCAGCCTCATAACATTCGTTGGTGCTTCTGCGGTTATTAGTTATAAGACACTTATTGAACAAATAAATGGCTACCAGTCAGTTGAAAAATTATTTGTTTGGGCAAATGCAGGAGATTTCACAATACCTATGGGATTTGTTCTCGACCCATTAGGCAGCATAATGCTCACATTGGTAACCACAATAACTTTGTTAGTAATGATTTACTCTCATGGTTATATGTCTCACGATAAAGGTTATGTACGGTTTTTTACGTATCTAGCTCTCTTCAGCAGTTCAATGATGGGTTTAATTATCAGCCCAAATTTGTTAGAAGTATATGTTTTTTGGGAATTAGTAGGAATGTGTTCTTACTTATTAGTTGGTTTTTGGTACGACAGAGATGGGGCAGCTAATGCTGCTCAAAAAGCTTTTGTTGTAAATAGAGTCGGAGACTTTGGATTATTACTTGGAATTTTAGGTCTATTTTGGGCTACAAAAAGTTTTGACTTTAATGAAATTGCCTTAAAAGTATCACAGTCAGTTTCTGAGGATTCATTGCCAGTTTGGGCTGCGCTATTACTTTGTTTTTTGGTTTTCTTAGGACCTATGGCTAAATCTGCTCAGTTTCCTCTTCATGTATGGCTCCCAGACGCTATGGAGGGACCTACTCCTATTTCAGCTCTTATTCATGCGGCAACAATGGTTGCTGCTGGAATCTTCTTAGTAGCAAGGCTTGAACCTCTTTACTCATTATTTCCCCTAATTCAATTCATTATTGCTTTAGTAGGAACTATTACATGTTTCTTAGGTGCATCTATTGCATTAACCCAGATGGATCTCAAAAAAGGTTTGGCTTATAGCACCGTTTCTCAACTCGGTTATATGATGCTTGCAATGGGTTGTGGTGCTCCAGTTGCTGGAATTTTTCACTTGATAACACACGCTTGCTTCAAAGCAATGTTGTTTTTGGGCTCTGGATCAGTAATTCATGCTATGGAAGAAGTAGTTGGTCATCAACCTATACTTGCTCAAGATATGAGGTTAATGGGAGGGCTAAGAAAGAAAATGCCGTATACTTCAACAACTTTCCTGATAGGTTGCGTAGCAATAAGTGGTATTCCGCCTTTAGCTGGTTTTTGGAGTAA
>QCTB01000022.1 GCA_003209055.1 Prochlorococcus sp. AG-670-O13 | reverse complement strand
TTTTTTGAAAATAATTTTTGAAATTGACATGCAATAGTAAATTTAATTTCATTAATGAAAGAATTATTCTTGACAGAGGAATCACGAACATTCTTACCAGGAAGATGCTCAATTGTTTTTCTATCTGAGCCCACTGATGTGAACATAATTTAGAAAACCCCCCTTTTATACAAATTTAAGTAAGTATATAAACCCACGGAATCTATCATGAAGAGGGGCCTTTTAGCCAGGTATTTTTGTTTAAAGGCCTAATTCTTAAGATTTGTGATATTTAATTTATATAATTCTTGAATGACTAAAAATGAACAACATTTTATTAAACAAAATCTAATAAATTCAAATTCAATTAAAAACTAAGCTTCAAGACTTGGCAAAGTAGTTATTTAACGTCTCAATAGTATATCTATAAGCCTTAAATTGGAGATAAGTAAAGCCGCTACAAAATATAATCGTGCTTTTAAAAGAGATCGAACTTTTAATTCAAAAAGCAACTCCAGTTATTTAAGAAATACTTTCTTACCTTTACCTTGGGAAATATGGCCTTATGAAGGGAAACTACTGATAGTTTTGATAGGTATTTGGTCTATTTTAGGTTTATTTATTCTTGGTTCTGCAAGTTGGTGGGTAGCTAGCAAGGAAATGGGGGATTGGGCTTACTATTTAAAAAGACAAATTATTTGGTGTGTTCCAGGATTAACTTTCTTTTATTATGTCTTAAATACAAATATTAGGAATCTTTTAAAAATTTCAAAAATTATTTTTTATTTCTTAATTTTTTTAATTATATTAACAATTTTTTTTGGCAGTACTGTTAACGGTTCTTCAAGATGGTTAATTTTGGGGCCCCTACAAATGCAACCTTCTGAATTGATTAAACCTTTTTCAATATTAGAAGCAGCTAATTTATTTGCACATTGGAATTTGGTTAAAAATAATAAAAAAATCATTTCTTTAAGTACTTTTGGATTATTAATTTTATTAATAATGAAGCAACCAAATTTAAGTACGGCAGGATTAACAGGAATTCTTTTTTGGATAATGGGTTTATGCGGGGGGGTTAAATTTAGTTCACTCTTATCAGTAGCTTCTTTAGGATTTGTAAGTGGTTGTTTTAGTATTCTCAGTAATGAATATCAAAAAATAAGGGTCATATCATTTATAGATCCTTGGAAAGATCCAGAAGGTAATGGATATCAACTAATTCAAAGTTTATTAGCAATAGGTTCTGGAGGGTTATTTGGACAAGGCTTTGGCCTTTCTACTCAAAAATTGCAATATTTACCTATTCAAAGCACAGATTTTATTTTTGCTATTTTTGCAGAAGAATTTGGTTTATTAGGATCAACCTTATTGTTAGGCTTTTTAGTTCTTTTTTCTTATGTAAGCTTACGAATTGCAATAAAATGTAGAAACAATTATACAAAGTTAGTCGCTATTGGATGTGTGACCTTACTCATAGGTCAATCCATAATGCATATAGCTGTAGCTACAGGAACGATGCCAACCACGGGTTTGCCATTACCTTTCGTAAGTTATGGAGGGAATTCCTTATTGTCCTCTTTTTTTGTGGTTGGAATGTTGTTGAGATGTTCATTAGAATCAACAGGCTTTATAGGCATTTTTAATGCCCAAAAGTCTCTTCATTAGTTAGAATTCATAGGAATTGAATTCTTGTTATCACATCAATAAATTTAGTTATTTCAGAATTAGCCCAAAAGGGTAATTTACTAATGGAGCAGGGGCTTAATCATCCTGGCCCATTTACTATATTTTTAGTTTTTACCGCAGGCCTTTTAACTAGTCTAGGCCCATGTTCTTTATCATTACTACCAGTTACAATTGCATACGTTGGTGGGACTAAGAATAAGAAATTTAAACTTATAAGCTTTTCTAGTGGAGTTGTTTTTTCTTTAATTACTTTAGGTGCCTTAAGTGGATTATTAGGAAAAATATATGGTCAATTACCTTCTTACTACACATCTTTTGTTGCTTTAATAGCAATATGCATGGGCTTGAATTTATTAGGGATTTTAAAATTCCAATTACCAAATGGGCCGGATATAAGATTTATAGAGGATAAGGTACCTTCTTTAATTACACCATTTGTAATAGGTTCAGCATTTGGGCTTGCCTCCTCACCTTGTATCACACCAGTACTGGCAACACTCTTAGCCTGGGTATCGCAAGCTAAAAATCCCACAATCTCAATAATTTTTTTGTTCTTTTTTGGTCTTGGTCAGGTATCTCCATTAATCCTTGCAGGAGCAACAACTCAAAATCTAAAGCAATTTTTAGAACTCAGAAAATATAGTCAAATAATTCCTACCTTAAGTGGAATATTTTTGGTTTCTGTAGGAATTCTAAATTTAATTTCAAATTGGATTTAAATGGTTATTCTAAAGAATTTTATTTTAAAAATTTCAAGCTTAAAATTTGCAATTTTATTAATAATTTTCATTGCTATTTCCAGTGGAGTTGGAACGTTAATACCTCAAGGTAATGATAAACAAGAGTATATTGATTTCTACAATAAAACTCCAATTTTTGGATTTATTAATGGAGATCAAGTTCTTAAACTCGAATTAGATCATATTTATACAAGTAATTGGTTTGTATTTTCATTAGTACTTCTTTGTATTTCTCTTGCAGCTTGCAGCTTTAGGAGGCAAATACCATCTCTAAAAGCTTCATTAAAATGGATTGACTATAAAGATGAAAAAAGTTTTTATAAACTCCAATTAACAACTAATTACGAAATAATCCAAGATATAGATCACATATTAAAAGCTGATTCTTTACTTAGAAAAAAAGGTTGGAGCATTTCCAATTTTGAAAATCGCTTATCAGCAAGGAAAGGCGTTTTAGGAAAACTTGGTCCAATAATCGTTCATATAGGACTAATTATTTTACTTATTGGCTCAGCATACGGAAATTTTAGTAGCCAATCTAAGGAACAATATTTGAGATTAGGAGAAAGTTTGGATTTAATAAATGAGAGTACAAATTCGAAAGTAACAATAAAATTAAATGACTTTGAAATAGAACGCGAAAGTGATGGGAAACCAAAGCAATTCACTTCAAATTTAGACTTTTACTCGGACAATCAAAAGTTGCGCGAAATAAAAACAACTCAAGTAAATCATCCTATAAGATTCAAAGGTTTGACCATTTATCAAGCGGATTGGTCTGTTTCAAATATTATTATGGATATTGATAGCATTCTTTACCAAATCCAATTAAAGCCTATTCCTGAGATAGGAGATCAAATATGGGGTCTATTAATTGAATTAGGCAAAGAAAATAAAAAAAATTATCTTTTAACTATTGATAACGAAAATGGTCCTCTTAAACTATCAAATATTGAAGATTTTTCTGAAAGTTTTGTTTATTTAAATGATGACCCATTAGAAATTAATTCATCAAGACTATCTTTAAAAAAAATAATTCCTAGTAGTGGTTTAATTATTAAAAATGATCCCTCAATTCCATTTATTTATTTGTCTTTTACCTTAATAATTTTTGGAACAATTTTCAGTCTTATTCCCACAAACCAATTATGGATTTTATTTAATAAAAATACAAATAAATTGTTTATTGGTGGTTTAAGTAATAGAAATCTACTAGGTTTTAAAAAAGAATTTTTAAAATTATCAGATGAAATTAAGAATAATTAATCTCTTTTCTGTCCACTATAGATATCTAATTTCATAGAAACATTTCCTCTAGGATTGAAATCAGCGTTTAAATGAATCCAGTGTGGCTCTGCTGAATTCAGAAGATCATCCATAATTCTATTTACAACTTCTTCATGTGATATTTTGAGATCTCTAAAGTTATTAATATAAAGTTTTAAGGATTTCAATTCATATACTTTTTCATTCGGCTGGTAGAAGATGTTTAATTTTGCAAAATCAGGGTAACCAGAAAAGGGGCATTTACAAGTAAATTCAGGCAGCTCAATTGAAATTTCATAAACTCTTTTTTTATTTGGATTTTCAAAACAAATTATTTTTGATTCTTCTATTAGTCTCTCCCCATATAAAGGCTTATTAGTCGAATCGTTTAAATTTGCTGTACTCATTTTTTTAACATCTTATGTACTAAAACTATATAGAAAGTTAATAGTTAGCAAAAATTATAAAAAAACTTAAGTATTACAAATCAATAAGTCAAGGTGTATAAATTTTTGATTTGTATCAACAGTTACAATCCTAAGGACATTTAAAGGGCTTATATGTATTTAGCTTCAAAAAATTTATGGACCTCTGTTTGGTAAATATTGACAACAATTTAAATAAATCCTTAAGGCCCTCAAGTGTTATTGGAATGTTATGGCTCCAGACTCATTTTCCTAATGATAAATGGGAAGCATTATCAAATAATGAAGTAATAATATCAAAAGAAAATTCTGAGTTATTAGTTAAAGATGCAACAAGTGCTGGGCTTAACATAAAATCATTTTCTGGGGTTTCAATGCTGGATGTTTTTCAGAAAAAGAATTAAAATAAAAGTATTCACGAGCGAATCATGAAGAAAATTGAGGCAATCATACGTCCATTCAAATTGGAAGATGTAAAAATTGCATTAGTAAATTCTGGAATTGTCGGAATGACTGTAAGTGAAGTTAGAGGATTTGGAAGACAAAAAGGGCAGGTTGAAAGATACAGAGGTTCGGAATTTACAGTCGAGTTTCTTCAAAAACTTAAAGTAGAAGTTGTAGTAGAAAATGAAAAAGTAAGTTCAGTAATAGATGCAATTGCCGAAGCTGCAAAAACAGGCGAAATTGGTGATGGAAAAATATTTATATCATCTATTGATTCTGTTGTAAGAATTAGAACTGGAGACACCGATGAAGAAGCTCTTTAACTAAAGAGTTTCTTTTACTAAATTTTCTATAAATTTCTTATTTATTATTGTACTAGGTCTTCCATTCTTCCACATCCAAGCTAGATATTCATGATTTCCTGCAGGACCAACTAATGGAGAAGCTATAAGGCCCTTTATATTCCATTGCAATTCTTCTGCAGAATTTATAACTGATTCTATAGCCTCAATATGATATTCAGCCTTTCTTACAACACCTCCTTTGCTTACTCGATCTTTCCCAACTTCAAATTGAGGTTTAATAAGAAATATTCCCTCTATATAATCTCCTGATAATAAATTATTAATAGGTTCAAAAACTAACTTTAGTGAAATAAAAGACAAATCCGCGACAATAAAATTTGGTAGTAAATTTTCTTTGGAATATAAATCTGAAGGCTTTAGATTTCTAATATTTGATCTCTCAAAGAGTATAACTTTTGGATCATTTCTTATTTTCCAGGCAGTTTGTCCATAACCTACATCTATTCCGTATACCATTTTTGCTCCTTTTTGTAACAAGCAATCAGTGAATCCACCAGTAGAAATTCCTGCATCTATACAAACTTTATTTTTCACAATAATCTTAAATTTTTTAAAAGCTTCTAATAATTTTTCTCCTCCTCTTGATACAAATTGAGGTTGAGATTCAATAAAAAATTCGGTTCCTTTTAATACTTGCTGGCCAGGTTTATCGAAAATCTTACCATTAATATCTTTAACTTTTCCTGCGAGAATTAGACCTTGAGCCTTCTGACGTGTTTCACATAAACCTTTGTTCAGAAGATAAAGATCTAATCTACTTTTTTTAATCATTTATTCTAAAAAATATAAGTTTAAAAAAATTTACTGACTATTTTTTAAGTTATATTTTTGAAACATAATGTTATTTCTTAAATTTTAACAAAAACTAAATACTTTTCATAAAGATAATTCAAACTGATATTTTTAGAGACTTTTAAAATGACTTTAATACATATACAAATACAAAAGCTATCACTTAGGTCAGTAATAATTATCGAAATATGTTCAATGGCAATTACATCTTTAAGGTTTAGAGCAATAATGAGAATTTAGTTATAAAGTTTAAATTGAAGATGTTTTAAAATTGTGATTGAGCGTTACACATTGCCCGAAATGGGGGAAATCTGGACTGAAAATGCAAAATTCCAGAGTTGGCTTAAAGTTGAGATTGCAGCATGTCAGGCAAATTGTTCACTTGGAAAAATGCCTAAGGCGGCCTTACAAGAAATTCGTTTAAAGGGAAAATTTAATGAATCCAGAATTAAAGAAATTGAGAAAGAGGTAAAACATGATGTAATAGCATTTCTTACCAATATCAATGAATATGTTGGAGATTCCGGAAGATATATACATGTTGGCATGACTAGCAGTGATGTTCTAGATACTGGCCTATCATTACAACTAAAAGATTCCTGCGAATTGTTATTAGAGGAAATTAAAAAACTAGAAAATGAAGTCAGATTATTAGCAAGAAAGCATAAAAATACTTTAATGATTGGAAGATCGCATGCAATTCATGGAGAGCCTATTTCGTTTGGATTTAAATTGGCAGGATGGTTAGCGGAAATATTAAGAGATAAAAAAAGATTAATATCTCTTAAAGAATCTATTTCTATAGGACAAATAAGTGGGGCAATGGGAACTTATGCTAATACAAACCCCGAAATAGAAAAAATAACTTGCGATTTGCTTGGGTTAAAACCAGACACAGCAAGTACTCAAGTTATATCAAGAGATAGACATGCAGAATATGTACAAACAATCGCGCTAGTTGGCGCTTCCCTTGATAGATTTGCCACTGAAATAAGGAACCTTCAGAGAACAGATGTTTTGGAAGTTGAAGAAGGATTTACAAAAGGACAAAAAGGAAGCTCGGCTATGCCCCACAAAAGAAACCCTATTCGTAGTGAGAGGGTCAGCGGTTTATCAAGGATTTTAAGAAGTTATGTTGTAACCGCTCTTGAGAATGTCCCACTTTGGCACGAAAGAGATATAAGCCATAGTTCTAATGAACGAATTATGTTACCAGATGTTTCTATATGCCTACATTTTATGCTTAGAGAAATGAAGGAAATAATAAGTAATTTGAGAGTTTATCCAAAAAATATGCTAAAAAATTTAAATATATATGGGGGTGTAATATTTAGTCAAAAAGTTTTACTTTTACTTGTAGAAAAAGGTTTGACTAGGGAAAAGGCTTATAGTTTAGTTCAGAAAAATGCTCATCAAGCATGGAATAATGAGAATGGTAATTTCAGACAAAATATTGAGGCTGATCAAGAGATAATGGCATTTGTTACTAAGAATGATTTACAAGAATGCTTTGACCCATCGATTCATCTAAACAATTTAAATGTAATATGGGAAAAGTTAAGTATTTAAATTTCTTAAATTTTATTTGAAGTTTAACCAAAGTTTTTTAAAGCAATTAATGACCAAAAACTTTAGATATGAAAAAGATAGTATGGGGAAAATTAAAGTTCCTGCAAATGCGTTGTGGGGAGCTCAAACCCAGAGATCGATAATAAATTTTTCTATTGGAGAGGAATTAATTCCAATCGAATTAATTTATTCAATGACCGTTATAAAAAAAGCGGCTGCAATTGCTAATTTCAAATTAGGTTTAATTGACAAAGTTAAAAAAGACCTCATTATTGAAGCCTCCACAGAAATACTCAATGGGGAACATGATTCCCAGTTTCCTTTAAAAATATGGCAAACAGGTAGTGGTACACAAACAAATATGAATATAAATGAAGTGATTTCTAATATTGCTGCATTAAAAACAAATTCACAACTAGGAAGTCATCAACCTATTCATCCAAACGATGATGTGAATAAATCTCAGTCAACAAATGATACTTTTCCAACTGCTATTCAGATATCTGTTGTTACTGCAATAATTAAAAAATTAGTTCCATCGATAAAGGAACTTACTATTGTTCTAGATAGAAAGAGTAATGAATGGAAAGATCTTATAAAAATAGGTAGAACTCATTTTCAAGATGCGGTACCAATTTCCCTTGGTCAGGAAGTCTCCGCTTGGTCAAAACAGCTTAAAGACGCAGAAGATTCTCTCCTAATTAGCCTTGATGAATTATCTTTTTTACCACTAGGTGGTACAGCCGTAGGTACAGGTATTAACTGTCCAAATAACTTTTCTGAAGAATCTATAAAATCAATTTCAGAGGATACTGAACTACTTTTTTATAAATCAAAAAATCATTTCTCTTTAATGGCTTCACATGATCGATTAGCAAACGTAATGAGTAAAATAAAAATACTAGCAGGTGCACTATTTAAGATTTCTAATGATATTAAAATTTTGTCCTCGGGTCCAAGATCAGGTATTTATGAATTAATTATTCCCCAGAATGAACCAGGGAGCTCAATCATGCCAGGCAAAGTAAATCCTACACAATGTGAAGCATTATCAATGGTATGTACTCAAGTAATGGGTTTTGAGTATGCGGTATCAATAGCTAATACCAGCGGCACTTTACAAATGAATGAATATAAGCCGCTAATTGGTTTTAATATTATAACTAGTATTAGATTACTTGAAAATGCAATAAGTAATTTCAGACTAAAATTAGTTGAAGGGATACAACCTAACAAGAAGACTATAAAAATAAATCTTGAAAATTCGCTAATGCTTGTTACAGCATTGGTACCTAAAATAGGTTATGAAAAAGCAGCAAAAATTGCAAATCTTGCCTTTAATGAATCAATTAATTTAAAAGAAGCAACAATGAAATTAGGTTACTTAAGTGCTCATGATTTTGATGATGCTATAAATACTAATGAAATGATCTAATTTAGATTTTATTGGGAATTATTATCAATTCTTTTAGTTGCAGGATTAATATTATCAGAGACTTTTAACAAGTCATTTGATTCAGAAACAGGAAATCTATTAATAGCTTTTAATGCTAATTTTGCTTTATTTTTTAATTTAGTACTTACTCCTTTGCAGTATTGAATTTGAGATAAAACATCTATAGATCTTCTTAAAATCCTTACAACATCTCCCTCATCTAATGAAGTATTAAAAATAAGTTCTTTCCATTTTTTACCCTTCGCCCATTCTGAAATTATCCCAGTTAACTCTGTTTCTAAAGAAATTGGTGTCTCAATATCAAACTTATTTTGTTTTGAGACGACTAATTTTCTTAGACCTTCTAACTCATTAAAAACATCTATAACTTTTCTGGAAGGTTTAAAGTTACACCAAAGATTTGGTCTTCTTACATCAACACATACAGCTTGAATAATTGCTGCCAAATCAGGTGGATCTAAATCATCCAAATAACCGCTAAGTAAGACAAGTCCGACCCACAATTCATTTTCACTTCTAATGGATCCAACTGATTGCCCTATTTCGGTAAGCTCTAAATCATTTAAACAACCAAAATGATTCAAGATTTTTATTAAATCAGTAAATTTTTTCCAATTATGATTTTCTTTATCTTCAAGAAGTTTATTTCTCATAATTATTTCTTGTTCAATATCGATAATCTTTTTTCTAAATCTTTTTAATTTTTTAGAGTCACCAAATTTATGCACAGGCTTATTATTTATTGTGGTATCCAAATTTGTAATAAGTTTCTGTTGTGCCAAAACTTCTGTTGAAAGATCATATTGTGGAGTTGTTAAATCATATTTTTCAGAAATTCCACAAATTTTATCCGCAAAAATTTGTGATTCATTATCACCTCTTACAACTTCTCCTGAAAAATTCATCTTAGGTTCCTTTAGTTTCAAAATTTCAATCAACTCTAAATCAGGGTAAATATTCACTATATAAGATGGCTTAATAAGTATAAATAAATTATCAATTGTTAAGCAGAGCAAACTTCTAATCTTTTTTGATTCATATATTTTTTTACAAATCAAGGCTGGCACAATTTTCCTATTTATTTGAGGTGCTTTGATAGAAATTAAACTTCCATCTTTAATAAAGGTAAGTGCATTAGTTATTTCTTCGGATAATTTTTCAGCTGCTTGTTTTTCTAATATCCTTAACAATCTTCTTTCCTCTTTTAAACGACTTTTCAACTTTTCGTATGCATCGAAATCTTGCCATGAAATATTAGAAGTTATTTTTTTAAGTTCTATTAAATCTTTATCTAAATTTTCAAGAATAATTTTCTCTTCTGAAGATTCACCTAAATATAAAAAGCTACCAAAACTTCTTTTTATTAATTCTCGAGATTTATCTAAGCTATAGTTTTGCAAAAGATTAATTACCATTCCGTAGCTTGGAGTAAACTGACTAACTAATGGATTTGGTTGACTAATTGCTAAATTACTTGCCTCTTTTGCTCCCTCAAATCTGGTTTGTATTGTTACAACATATCCCTGTAAATCCTTTCCTCTCCTTCCAGCTCTTCCTGACATCTGCAAGAATTCGCTACTAAATAATAATCTATGTCCATCTTCAGTTCTTTTTGATAATGTCGAAATAACAGTAGTTCTTGCAGGCATATTAATACCCGCAGCTAATGTTTCAGTCGCAAAAACAACTTTTATCAATCCTTGCTGAAATAGTTCCTCGACTAACTCTTTCCAAGCAGGTAGCAAACCCGCATGGTGTGATGCAATACCTCGTTTGAGAGCGTCACAATGAAATTTATCTTTTATACCTTCTTCATTATTTTTAAGATAGATATCTAATTTTTTAGATATTAAGTTTGCTTCTGAGTAACTTACTAAAGATAAATCTTTTATATTTTGTACAGCCTTATCACATCCTCTTCTGCTAAAAATAAAATAAATAGCTGGCAACATATTTCTCTCAGCAAGTTTAGAAATAACAAAGCCAATAGGAGGCGACTTTGGTTGCACTATTCTGCCTACTTTACTTTTCTTTTTTTGCCCTTTTGGTGCTCTCCAAATCTTACAGTTTGGATGAATCCCATTACCCTTATTATTCAAAAGTGGGTGAAGGCCTTTTGCACTACAGAAAATAAAATCTAATGGAACTGGTCTCTTATCACTTTTTACAAGTACTGTAGGGCCATGAACTTTTTCTATCCAATTTTGAAGTTGATCTGCATTAGAGATAGTTGCTGATAAAGCTATTATCTGAGTTCTACTAGGGCAATGAATTATTGTTTCCTCCCAAACTGTACCTCTTTGGGGATCATTCATATAATGACATTCATCAAGAATTACAGATTCTAGATTTACCAATGGGTCATCAAATTCTTCAAATTCTCCATAGAGCATATTCCTAAAAATCTCAGTAGTCATTACTAAGATTGGAGCATCTCTATTTATACTAATATCACCTGTTAGAAGACCTACTTTGGTCTCTCCAAATTGATTAACAAAATCCCTAAATTTTTGATTTGATAAAGCTTTTAAAGGCGTTGTATAAAAAACTCTACTTTCATGAGATAAAGCTCTATAAATAGCAAATTCTCCAATTAAAGTTTTACCTGAGCCAGTTGGAGCAGTTAAAACAACAGAATTTCCACTATTAATAGCTGTTATTGCTTCTATTTGAAATGGATCTAGTGGGAATGGGAATAATTCCTCTAAATTAAGCAATAATTGTGATTGAAGGGAGGAGGAGTTAACTTCTTAAGATATGATCTATATAGATATTAATAAACAATAAACACCTTGCACACTTTAATAGTAAATCTAGATCATTTTTTTAAAATCATTTAGTTGAAATTGTTTAAAATGAATAAAATAAAAATTCCAAAAAATAGACTTCGTAAATTAAAAACATACGCTTTAGGTCAAGAACCATATGAACTTCAAAAATTAAATTCAAAGAAAATCCCAAAAACACTCATTGACTTATGCAGTAATGATTATTTTGGTCTAAGTAGAGATAATGATGTAGTAAAAGCTTCTTATGAAATAAGCTTAATTGAAGGGCTTGGTTCAGGTGGTTCTAGATTTATAACAGGCTCAAGACCAATACATAAATTATTGGAGACACAACTTGCAGAATGGCTTAATCAGGAAAAAGTTCTTTTATTTCCTAGTGGGTTTCAAGCTAATATTGCTGCCGTACAAGGATTGGTTAACAGAAATAGTGTTGTAATTGCCGATAAATTTATTCATAATTCTTTATTAGTTGGAATAAAAGCTTCTGGATCACGACTAGTAAGATTCGCACATAATGATTTAAAAGACCTAGAAAATAAAATTCTTAAATTCAATTCAACACAAAAGTCTATTCTTATAATTGTTGAATCCCTTTACAGTATGGAAGGTTCAATTGCTCCACTCAAAGAAATTGCTAAAATTTGTAAAAAATATAATGTTGAATTATTAGTAGATGAGGCTCATGCTCTTGGTATTTTAGGACCAGAAGGGAAAGGTCTTAGTTTTGATTTATCTAAGAACATAACTATGATTACTGGAACATTTGGCAAATCGTTCGGCAGTGGAGGTGCTTTTATAGCTTGCAACTCAAAAGTTGGCGAATACCTTATCCAAACAAGTGGTGCTTTTAGATATACAACTGCTCTTTCTCCAGCTTTAGCTGCAGGCGCGCTTAAATCTCTTCAAAAAATCAAGATCAATAAAGAATGGGGTATTAATTTATTAAACGCCTCTAAAGAGTGGAAAAAAGAAATTATTCGAAATTCTACTTATCCAGTTAAGGGAGAATCTCAAATCTTATCCATAATTGTTGGACAAGAAGAAAAGGCTATACTTTTACAAAAATATCTTGAAAGAAATGGATTTTTAGCTATCGCTATAAGGCCCCCAACCGTGCCTGAGAACGAATCAAGAATAAGGCTAACAATTAGAAGAGATCTAAATATAGATATACTCAAAAAGTTCGCTTCTATTTTAAAAAGTTTCAAATGAATCAAATTATTACTCAACATGGATGGGGGTTAGATCAAAGTTTCTGGGATAGTTATAAAATTGAATTTCAAAAGAACAGATGGCATTGGCAAGATAACGAAAGAGGTTATTTTTCAAAAAATGTGAATCAATCAAAATGGATAAAAAATAATTTGAAAGATCAAGTCAAGATGGTTTTATGTCACTCTTTAGGTTTTCATTTAATTCAAGAAAATCTTCTAGATGAAGCATCCCACATTGTCTTAATAAATTCATTTAATAATTTTCTTCCTTCAAGTAATAAAAGAAATATAATATATAGATCTCTTAGGAGAATGGAGAAAAAAATAATATCATTTGAAGCAGAAGATATGTTGAAAGAATTTATAAATCGATCTTTTTCTCCAAATGATATTAATATCAATTTCCAAAATATGTTTTACAAAAATTTAAAGAGTTTAAATAAAAATCTTCTATTAAATGATCTTAAAAAACTTTATTGCGATAAAAATTCCCATAAGTGTTTGGAGAAAAATTGCAATGTGATTATTATAAGTTCCAAAAAAGATTTAATTCTTGACCAAGATTCAAGTGATAAATTTATTGAATCATTAAATAAAACATTAAATAAAAAGCCCACTGTAATTGAATTAGCTAATCAAGGGCATTGTCTAACTAATTTAAATTTTTACCAAATGATCAAAAGAATTCTGGATAATAAAAATGAAAAGTAATACTTGGAATGAGACAGTTAAAAATAATTTTAATAATGCTGCCGAGAATTATATAGGTTATTCAAATATTCAGAGACATTTTGCTGAAAAAATTGTTTCATTTTTAAAGGGACTAAATCTTCAAAAAGGGGAATCTATAGATCTTGGATCAGGGACTGGCTTATTAGCTGATGGAATAGAAAAAGAATTTCCTACAAAAAAAATTACACGAATTGATTTCAGCAAGAAAATGCTTCTCCAGAACAAAAATTCTAGTAAAAAGATTTTATGGAATTTGAATAATGGGTTACCTCCATCAATTAAAAATTGTCCTCTAATGACATCTAATTTTTGTATACACTGGTTGGAAAATCCTGAAGAAATAATAAGAGATTGGTTTAGCAAGCTAAGATCTGGTGGTTATTTAATAATTTCATATCCAACAATAAATTCCTTCCCTGAATGGAAGCGAACGTGCAAGTTAACTAATATTGAATATAGCGGCCTAACTTTCCCTCTTTCAAAAGAAATAATCAAAAGTTTTAATTCTGATGAAATATTCTTCTCTAACAAATACTTTTATGTAGAAAACTTTCCAGATATTTATAAACTTTTCAGAAGCATAGTTAATGTCGGAGCCCAATCAACCAAGTGTAAACCTAAAAAAGTATATGAATTAAAAAAAATGCAAAAATTTTGGCCTAAGGAAGAAACTAATTCAGTTAACCTCACATGGGAAATTAATATTCAAATATTAAAAAAATCATGAGCACTATAAAAAATCAATTCCAATTCGTAATATGTGGTACAGATACTGACATAGGAAAAACATTAATTAGTTCTTTTTTCGTAAGGGGATTAAATTCTTTTTACTGGAAGCCTATTCAAAGTGGGATTGATCAAGAAACTGATAGTCAAGCGGTTGCAAGACTTACAAAAGTAGGCAACAAAAAGATAATAAAAGAAGCTTATATCTTTAGAGAACCTGTTTCGCCTCATTGGGCAGCAGAAATAGATAAAAAAGTTATAAACTTTCAGCGACTAAAATTACCTAATATTGATGGTCCTTTAATTATAGAAACAGCAGGAGGCTTAATGGTCCCAATTACAAGAAATTTTTTGCAAATAGATCAAATCAAGAAATGGGACATTCCTGTAATACTTGTATGTAAGAGCGGACTTGGGACTCTTAATCACACTCTTCTTAGTATTGAGGCATTAAAAAAAAGAAATATTAAAATACTGGGTCTAGTGATTAACGGGGAAAAACACTTAGATAACCCCCAGACATTAACTGAATTTAGTAGTCTTCCAATTATTGCTGAATTTCCATGTATTCAGAAAATTGACTCCAATAATTTAGATATACTATGGAAAAAACTAAACATTAAAAAAAAATTGATCGCCTTATTAAATTCAAAATAATATAAATGAAATCTCAAATTTTGAAGAATACAACTAATCAAGATTGGCATCCTAATATATGGCCGCCTTTTACCCAGATAAAAAATAGCAAACCTCAAATAGAAGTTACTCATGGGAAAGATGCTTTAATTTATACTAAAAATCCAAAACAAGAACTTATTGATGGGATAAGTAGTTGGTGGGTTACTCTGCATGGACATAGTAACGATTACATAGCAAATGCCATTTTTCATCAAGCCAAAACCCTTGAACAAGTCATATTTGCCGACTTCTTACATCCACAAGCTCAAATATTATCGGAGAGGCTAAGTGCCTTAACAAAATTAGAACGACTATTTTTTTCAGATAATGGATCTACTGCCGTAGAAGTAGCTTTAAAAATTGCCTATCAATCTTGGCAAAATCAAGGTGAGACAAGAAACCAAATAATTGCTTTTGAAGGGGCTTATCATGGTGATACATTTGGAGCCATGGCTTTAGGGGAAAGAAATATTTTTAATGAAAATTTTGATAATTTAATGTTCCCTGTTAAAAGGGTCCCATGGCCTTCAACTTGGATAAATGATGATGATGTTGAAATAAAAGAGAATAAGGCAATCCAAATTTTGGCTAACCTTCTTAAAAAGCCTACTGTAGGTGTGATCCTAGAACCATTAGTACAAGGGGCCGGAGGAATGAATATGGTCAGGCCTGAATTTATTAAAAAAGTGTCAGAAGTAGTAAAAACAAATAATTCTTTATTAATAGCTGATGAAGTATTAACTGGATTCGGAAGATGTGGAAGTCTATTCGCACATCAAAAAGCAAATATAGTACCCGATTTAATTTCTATTTCAAAGGGTTTAACTGGAGGATTCTTACCTATGGGTATAACATTAGCTAAAGAGAGTATTTTCCAATCTTTTATTAGCGATTCACCTGAAAAAACTTTTTGGCATGGTCATAGCTTTACTGCGAACCCTTTAGGATGTGCTGCAGCTAATGCAAGTCTAGACTTATTAGAAAATGATCCAATAAAATATCTTTCTTTTGAGGAAAAGCACTTTTCGTATTTAGAGAAAATTAAAAAATTTCCATTCGTCAAAAAAATAAGAGTCACTGGAACAATCGCTGCATTTGATGTCGAAATTGGCCATAATGAAGGTTATTTAAATAATATAAGCAAAAGGATAAAAGACTTATCAATTAAAAAAGGTTTGTTTATAAGGCCACTCGGAAATGTGATCTATCTATTGCCCCCTCTTTGTATTACAGATAATCAATTAGAAAAAAGTTACAAAATTATTGTTGAAGTTTTAAGCGATCTATAAGATTTAAGATTATGGTCCTTGCAAAATAGCATTTTCTATATCTTCTCTGTTAATGCAATAAGAAAAAAGTCTTTTAGTTAATTTACCTTTACTCTC
>QCTB01000021.1 GCA_003209055.1 Prochlorococcus sp. AG-670-O13 | reverse complement strand
CATCATTTAAAAATAATTATGAAGCTGCAAAAAATAGTCTTGAAGGTATAGATGAAATTAATAAAAAAATTAAAAATAAAGTAAACGCAGAATTATTGAAATATGAGAAAAACAAACTGGAGAAACAATTAAAGTACGGAGACTATAACGTTATCTTATTTGGTTCAGGATCATCTGGGAAAACTTCTTTAGCAAGAGCATTATTAAAGAACCTAATTGGCAAGACATCTCCAACGATTGGGACCACAAAAAATATTTCTAGTTATAAAATTAGAATTCCAATTTTAAAACGAAATATAAACATTATTGATACCCCTGGTTTATTCGAAGCTTCGAAGGAAGGTGAAAAGAGAGAAAAATCAACAATTATTGAGGCTTCGAGATCAGATCTTATACTTTTTGTAATTGATCAGGATATTAATAAGTATGAACTTTATTTGATTAGAGAATTATCAGAATTAAGAAAAAAAATAATTATCGTTCTTAATAAGTGCGATTTAAGATCAGAAAAACAAAATAAGATTATTAAAAATAATATTATTTCAATTACATCAAAATATCAGATTCAAATATCAGTAGTTAGAACAATTGCATACCCGATGTCGTTGCCAAACAATTTAAATAACTCATCTAAATCTTTCTCTGATGTAAATAATTTATTTAGAGAAATAATAGAAACTCTTGAAGACAATGGAGAAGAATTATTAGCTGATAATATTCTATTAAGATGTAATAAATTAGGACTAATAAGTAAAAAAGTTATTAATGATCAGAGAAAATTAAGTGCTAGTAAAGTAATAAATAAATATACATGGATTACTGGTGGAGTTATACTAGTCAATCCTTTACCGGTGGTGGATTTTATTACTACAACATCTGTTAATGTACAAATGATTCTTGAGATATCAAGGATTTACGATGCAAAAATAACAAAAAAAGAAGCCGTAGATTTATCAAAATTATTATTAAGTACCCTTGCCAAACTTGGTATTCTAAAAGGGAGTATTAGTGTTATTACTACCGCTTTATCATCTAATTTTACCACCGTTTTTATAGCAAGATCGTTGCAATCGATAACATCATGTTGGTTAACAAGAATAGTAGGATTGTCAATAATAGAATTTTTTAATAATGGTCAAAATTGGGGAGACGGTGGGATACAAGAAGTTATCGAGGATATTTATAAATTAAACAAAAGAGAGGAAATCTTGAATAAATTTATAATTGAAGCAATTAACAAAATAAAGTTCAAAGATGTTATTCAATCACAAAAAAAACTGCCACCATATTTTCAGAAAGATTAGTTATATACTCATTTAAAAAAGAACGAAAATCAAAAACAGTTATTAATAGTAAATATAAAATACAAATCAGTATTGAAATAAACCCTGTAATAATAGCTAATAATTTTGATCTACTAATATTCATCAATATTAATTTAGTAATTTCAAAAGTTCATTAATATGAAATTTACTAGTATTGTAATTTCCTAGAACGGCTCTTAAATAATACCTATTCTTAAACATAGGTCTAGAAAGCATAAATTTATTATTCATAAGAATTCTACTTTTATCTAAAGTCCATTTATCAGACTCATTTTTATTCATACCCTTTGGTAAAAATGAAATTATATGCAAAGGACCTGAACATAAATCATATATTTTATTATTTAAATTCTTTTCTAAAAATTTCTTTTTCTCAATAGAGGTACTTAAGACTTTATCTATACCTTGCATCCCTAGTAATCTAAGTCCTAACCATAGTTTTATTATTTCAGCAGGTCTAGATCCTTGTATTCCAAGTTCTCCTCTATTTAAAAAATTATTTTCGGAAGAAAAATATGGTATTTTTGTAACAAATGTATTTTTAAGAACTTCCATATCAGAGACTATTAATATAGAAGAGGTTTTTGTAATTCCAAGTATTTTCTGTGGATTAATTGTTATTGAATTAGCGCAATTAACTTTATTAATTTCTTTAATTGGTATTTTAGTAATAGCAAAAATCCCTCCAATAGAACCATCAATATGTAGCCAAATATTATTTTCTTTACATATTCTGCTTATATTCTTAATCGGATCAACTGCTCCTCGTATTGTTGTTCCAAGAGTAGCAACAATAGAAAATATTTTTTTGCCTTCCCTATGACATTTATTAATAGTATTTTTAAGATCAACTATATCCATACAGCCATTATTATCACTTTTTACTTTAATTAAACTTTTTGGGCCGAGACCCATAATTCGACTACATTTTAAAAATGATGAATGAGCGTCTTCGCTAGTTAAAAAAACAGCATTTTGATTAGTTTCAAGTCCTGCATAAAATCTTGCAGCAACAAGCGCATTTAAATTACTTAATGTTCCTCCACTTGCTGCGATGCCTCCTGCAGATTCCGCAAAATTTAGTTTTGTACAAAACCATTTACAAATTGATTCCTCTAGCTGAGAAATACTTGGTGATAATTCATGAGCTAAAAGATTATTATTTAAAACAGCGGCAATTAAATCTCCCAGAATAGATATGATTAATGGTGGAGGGTCAAGGTGAGCAAGGGATCCGGGATGTACTGGGTTAAAAGAACTATAAATTAAACTTTCAATCTCAGAAAATAAAGTATCTGTAGAAATTCCGTATTCATCTGGAACTGAACATTTAAAATTATTATCGATTGGTAAAGGACCTAATTCTTTTGAATCTGAAAACCATTTACATAAAATTTGAGAAGTCTTATTCAGAAGAAAAAGCAAACTTTCATTAGTCCCAGAATATTCTGGAAAAAGTATTTCTTTTTTATTAATTGGTTCTAAAGTCATTCGTAAAAAAATATTGATAGGTAATTTATAATGTTTATAAATAAGAAACGTTATTTATAAAAATGAATCATGATATTCTAATTCAAAATAATAAAATTACTAACTTAGATTATATTAAATGGATGAGATCCATTTTACGAAGATCAGATGAAGTGGGAAAGTATGAATTACCTATAACGGCAGTAATATTAGATGAGAAAGGAAGATGTATTGGGAGAGGGAGTAATAAAAGGGAAAATGACAATGATCCATTAGGACATGCAGAATTAATAGCACTTAGACAAGCTGCATTGATTAAAAATGATTGGCGATTTAATGAATGCAGTATCATTGTAAATCTAGAACCTTGTACAATGTGTGCAGCTGCACTAGTCCAAGCAAGAATGGGTCGAGTCATATATGGTGCTGTAGATAATAAGAGAGGAGGATTTGGAGGTACTATTGATTTATCTAAACATAAAAGTGCTCATCATAAGATGAAGGTAGTAAGCGGAATATTAGCTAATGATTGCAAAAATAACTTAAAGATTTGGTTTAAAAACCTGAGGAATCAAAAATAGAAAATTTCTTTAGTTCCGTATCAAATAAATTTAGTAATTGATCAACATTTTCATCAGTAGAATTATACCCCATTAATCCAATACGCCATACTTTTCCAGCTAACTCACCTAAACCATTTCCAATCTCGATACCAAAATTTTTTAACAAATGATTTCTAAATGAATCACCATCAATAGCATGAGGAATCTTTACTGTTGTAAGGGTTGGTAATCTAAATTCATTAGAAACATGTAGCTCAAAGCCAAGACTTTCTAATCCATTCCATAATTTATTAGCATTAGAATTATGTCTTTCCCAAATATTTTCTAAACCTTCATTAGCTATTAACCGTAATCCTTCTCTTATTGCAAAATTCATATTTACAGGAGCTGTATGGTGGTAAACCCTATCAGATCCCCAGTATTTATTCAGTAAAGATAAATCTAAATACCAATTCGGAACTTTAGAAGTTCTTGAATTAAGTTTATCTTCAGCTCTTTTATTCATTGTAAACGGACTTAATCCTGGGGGGCAGCTTAGTCCTTTCTGACTACAACTATAAGCAAGATCAATTTTCCAATCATCGATAAAAAGTTCTAGAGCTCCCAATGATGTAACAGCATCAACTAAGAATAAACAATTATTCTCTCTACATACATCACCAATTCCTTCAAGAGGCTGTAGTACTCCAGTAGATGTCTCGGCGTGAACAATTGCAAATATTGCGGGTTTCGTAATTTCGATTTCATTTTTTATTTCTTCAAAAGTAAAAGCTTCTCCCCATTCCTTATTTATTACTGAAACATCTGCCTTATATCTCGAAGCCATATCTACCAAACGATTTCCAAAATATCCTTTTTTTGCAATTAAGATTTTTTCACCAGGCTCTATAAAATTTGCAATAGAGGCTTCCATTGCGGCACTACCTGTTCCACTCATCGGTAATGTAATTCTATTATTGCATTGCCATGTATATCTAAGTAATTTCTGAACGTCAGACATTAAATCTATATATGCTTCATCTAAATGGCCTATCGGATTTAGAGATAAAGCGTTTAGAACTTCAGGATGGGCATTTGAAGGACCGGGTCCTAATAAAAGCCTAGAAGGAACATAAGTTTTAGCTAGACGAGGTAAGCTTTCTTTATTTAAAGTTGAAATGAGTTTTGTTTCAGTCAAAACTTTTTAAAGTATTACATTTAAACTAAACTAATTTCTGGACTAAAGCGAAGAATGTTTAAGGAAATTCATTCAATTTAAATATTTTAGTTAACAAATAGTAAACATATAAGTTGAAACACTGAAAGAACTTACTTAGTGTTCAAAAAAGTGATCGTTGATACATAATTAGATGCATCAAGTTATTAATTTTATTGAAGAGTATTTATAAAGTTAATGGCTAAGTCTCCCCAAGATGTTCTAAGTCAGATCAAAGATGAAGGAATTGAACTCATCGATCTGAAATTCACAGACATTCATGGTAAGTGGCAACATCTAACGTTGACATCTGACATGATTGAAGAAGAGTCATTTACTGAAGGTTTAGCATTTGATGGATCTTCTATAAGAGGATGGAAAGCTATCAATGCTTCAGATATGTCTATGGTTCCAGATTCAAGCACTGCTTGGATAGATCCATTTTATAAACATAAGACTTTGAGCATGATTTGTTCTATTCAAGAGCCAAGAAGTGGCGAACCTTATGATAGATGTCCAAGATCATTAGCTCAAAAGGCACTAAAATATTTAGATTCTACTGGCATAGCAGATACAGCGTTTTTTGGACCAGAGCCAGAATTCTTTTTATTCGATGATGTCAGATATGATTCAAAAGAGGGAGGATGCTTTTATAGCGTAGATACTATTGAAGCACCTTGGAACACTGGAAGAAAAGAGGAAGGAGGTAATTTAGGTTATAAAATTCAATATAAAGAAGGATATTTCCCAGTAGCACCTAATGACACAGCACAAGACATAAGATCTGAAATGCTCTTACTAATGGGTGAATTAGGTATTCCAACCGAGAAACATCATCATGAAGTTGCTGGAGCTGGACAGCATGAACTAGGAATGAAATTTGATTCTTTAATTAATGCAGCTGATAACGTTATGACATATAAATACGTTGTAAGGAACGTAGCGAAAAAATATGGTAAAACAGCTACCTTTATGCCTAAACCCGTATTCAATGATAACGGAACAGGAATGCATGTTCATCAAAGTTTATGGAAAAGTGGTCAACCATTATTTTTTGGGGAAGGATCATATGCCAACCTTTCTCAGACAGCAAGGTGGTACATTGGAGGGATATTAAAGCACGCTCCATCATTTCTTGCATTTACTAATCCAACTACCAATAGCTATAAAAGATTAGTTCCAGGTTTTGAAGCTCCAGTAAATTTAGTTTATTCAGAAGGTAATAGGTCTGCTGCTGTCAGAATTCCATTAACAGGTCCTAGTCCAAAAGCTAAAAGATTAGAGTTTAGATCAGGAGACGCTCTTGCTAACCCTTATTTAGCTTTTTCTGTAATGATGTTAGCTGGTATTGATGGAATTAAGAATCAAATTGATCCAGGTGATGGAGTTGATGTAGATTTATTTGATTTACCTGCAGAAGAACTATCAAAAATAGATACAGTTCCTTCATCATTAAACGATTCACTTAATGCTCTTAAAGCAGATAAAGATTACTTATTAGCTGGAGGTGTCTTTACAGAAGATTTCATAGATAATTTTATAGACATTAAGTACGAAGAGGTTCAACAATTAAGACAGAGACCACACCCACATGAATTCTTTATGTACTATGACGCTTAAAAAGAAATAAAATATCTAAACTTCTTTTTAAATCATTTTGAGAATTATCAGAAATAATTCTCAGATTGATTTTTTTTTTGTTGAAATATAAGTAGTTAATAATAAAAATGGCAAGAGAACCAATTTCTAAAATCGCATATAAAACACTTCAACAAGGAAAAAGTATTGCGGGCTTAGCTCATAAGGAATTAAGTACAAGAATAATGAATTTTCTGTTACCGGATAAAAAGCTGGGTAATTTGAATATCGATCAAAAGCTCTTGATTGATATTCAAAATTCGATGGAATTTTTAAGAGAGGTTGATTGGAATGATGCAGAAAATAATATTTATCCTAAAAAGTTGTTATTTGATGAACCTTGGCTTAGATATTTAACACAATATCCAAAAATATGGCTTGACATGCCAAATACTTGGGATAGGAGAAGAAAACAAAATTTTAAAGATTTACCTAAAAATATTGAAAACGAAAATTATCCAAAATATTATTTAAGAAATTTTCATCATCAGACAGATGGATATTTATCTGATTTTTCAGCTAGTATTTATGATTTACAAGTAGAAATTCTTTTTAATGGGAGCGCAGATGCCATGAGAAGAAGAATAATTAAGCCTCTAAAAGAAGGATTAAATAACTTTAGTAATAGAAAAAAAAGTTCTTTAAAAATAATTGATGTTGCGACTGGATCAGGAAGAACGCTTAAACAATTGAGAGGAGCATTTCCTAAAGAAAAAATTATAGGACTCGATTTATCTGGATCATACTTAAAAGAAGCTAGCAGATTTATTTCAGATTTAGATGGTGATTTAATTGAATTAATTACAGGTAATGCTGAGGAATTACCTTTGAAGGATAATAGTATGCAAGGAATTTCATGTGTGTATTTATTTCATGAATTGCCTAGATCTGTAAGAGAAAATGTATTAAAAGAATTCTTTAGAGTTCTAGAACCAGGGGGGGTTTTAGTTCTTGCTGATTCAATACAAGTTAATGATTCGCCTGATTTTATACAAATTATGGAAAACTTTCACAAATCATTTCATGAACCTTTTTATTGCGATTACATCAAAGATGACATAAATACAAAAATTACAGATATTGGTTTTCATAACGTCAAAACTAGCTCATTTTTCATGACTAAAGTATGGTCTGCTATAAAATAGTTAAACAATAAAAGATTACTATGAATAAATCGGATGAAGATATTATTCAACTTCTCCAAAAACTGAATAATAAATTAAAAATTGATCACGTTAACTGGCACAAACTAAAGGGTAGAAAGATAAACAGATCTGCAGAACTGATATCAGCAGCATTATGCCAGTTACTAATTTCAGATAATGAAAAAGATGCTATTAGTTATTTGGAAGAAAGTATAAAATGGCTCAAAGGGATTAATATTGATAAACCTTGTCCTAGCAAAAATTCATCTTTTTAGAGCTAATTGAAGTCGATTACCTTTGTTACTCCATCTAATATCGTCAAAGCACTCGTTTATTATATAAAGTCCACGACCTTTAACAGCACTAATTTTATTAGGTAATTTATAAGTTCTTTTTTTTAAATCTAGACCTTTCCCTTGATCTTGTATCTGCCATACACACCAGTTAGGTGTTATTATTCTTCGGACTCTAATAGATTTATGTGGATCTAGTTTATTACCATGAGTAACTGCATTTATAAGAGCTTCATGTAAACCAAGTTTTATTCGATAACTATACTGAGAAGTATTTATTGGCTCTAACAATAAGTCTACAAAATCATTTAATTGAAGTGAAGAATCTAAAACAAAAATAGACCAGTTAATTTTGGTTCTATTTAATAATTTTATAATAATATTTAAAAGTATTTTGCCCTGAAAAAAGGACATAACTATATATCAATATTACTTTTTATTTTAACTTATCAAAGAGCTTTAAATCAAAGAATATTATTATGCCTAGATGAAATTGCGGGATGTCTAAGAATTGAATCCATAAGTCTAACTCCTCGTAGTTGATTAATTAATGGCATGTGCCCCTCGGGAGCATCTAAAGACCAACTAAAAGAACTTGGATATCTTGTCCAATAGCCATTATTTTTCCATCCTATTTTTGGCCATAACATTTCATATTTGTTTCCCACTGACTTTAGAATCTTTGCTTGTATCGAAAAACTAAACTTACCGTTCGAATAGATATTCCATAATCTATCAATCGTTTGAAGGTCTGTACCTGACATATTATTAACTTCACTATAAAAAACATAACCACGATTTTCGGCAAGTTTACCAGCTAGTTTTCTTAAATATAAACTAGTTAATCTATCTGCATGCTCAAAATTTTGTTCTAATAGCGACAACTGCAATTCTTCATAATTTATATTTTGTTCTGAAAAAGTAGAGAACCAATTATTAAATTTTTTTTCATTAAAAAAAATTGGCTTGTGTTTTTTTAAAACTTGTAATAACCAACCTGCGGCCCAATCATCTCCATCCTGATCAAAATCTTCAAATAGTTTTTTACCAATCATAAATAAATTTTCATATTCTGATTCGATATCAGATAGTAAATTTAATCTTTTTCTCTGATTTGATTCAACAAACTTTTTAACTAAATTTAATGTACTCTTATAATGTTCCTCTTGATCATTGTTTGTCATTTCTAATAAATCCATTTAATTTTTAAAACAATCCATGTACTCCAAAAGTGAAGAACTAAAGAAATTTAGGAAGTTAAAAGGACCAATCATTGATGTTAGAAGTCCAGGAGAATATTATAAAGGACATATGGCTAATTCTATAAATATTCCGTTATTTAATAATGAAGAAAGATCAATAATTGGTACAAAATATAAGAATAGCGGTAGAGAAAAAGCAGTAATTCAGGGGTTAGATTTTATAGCAAATAAAATTGAGGATACAGTAAATAGTCTATTTGAAGCTTTAAGTTTTTATAAATCAAAAAGTAATAATTCAAAATTAGAAGAACTTACTTTAAAGATCTACTGTGCTAGAGGTGGTATGAGATCACTAAGTATATCTTGGCTCTTAGAGAAATACAATTTAAGGAGTATAACCTTAAAAGGGGGTTACAAAAGCTACAGGAAATGGACCTTGGATAGCTTCAAGAAAAAGTGGAAAATAGTAGTTATTGGAGGAAAAACTGGGGTTGGGAAAACTAAATTATTAAAATTACTTGATGTAAATAATTATCAGATTATTGATTTAGAGGGATTAGCTTCTCATAGAGGAAGTACTTTTGGTGGATTAGGAATGCAAACACAACCTACTAATGAGCATTTTGAAAATATGATTGCAGAACAATTAGAAAGCCATATAAGCAACAATAAAATATTTGTAGAAGCTGAAAGTGCAAATATTGGAAAATGTAAAATACCTTATGATTTTTTCAATCAAATGAAGACAGCAGAAAGAATTGAGATCATAAAAAGCGAATCAAATCGATTAGAGGAATTAATTAACACATATAGTAATTTTGATGAAAAAGATCTAAAAGATGCTGTTATGAGAATCAAGAAAAGACTTGGCCCACAGAGAACTAAAATTGCTATTGACTCAATAACAAATCAAGATTGGGAATCTGTATGCAAGTCTGTTTTGGAATATTATGATAAGTGTTATGACTATGAAAAAGTTGGAAAAAATAATATAAAAATACTAAACATGACAGATATAATTAATGATCAAGATACGTTGAAATTAATAAAAGATTCTATTAAATTATAAATTTTAACGATAATTAGTTTTATTATCTAAAATAAATAATTAACTTTCCGAATACAATGGCAGTAGATAAAGAAGCAAAAATTCAGTTCTATGATGGTGTAAACGAACCTGTAGTTCCAGAAATCAGATTAACGAGAGGAAATGATGGCACAACTGGACAAGCAATTTTTATATTCGAAAAGCCTCAAGCCTTATCATCAATTGCTAATGGTGAGATTACAGGAATGAGAATGATAGATTCTGAAGGAGAAATTTTAACAAGAGAGGTAAAAGTTAAATTCGTTGATGGTGATCCTATGTATTTAGAAGGTATCTATATATGGAAAACCAAATCTGATTTTGATAGATTTATGAGGTTTGCTAATAGTTATGCGAAATCAAATGGATTAGGATATTCTGAAAAGAAATAAATAGATTTTCTAAAATTGGATCGTTCCTTCTATTTTAAATTTGCTGTAGTAATAATAAGTTTTTTAATAGTATGGACTTTGAGAGATTTCTTTCTTTTAATTGTGTGTTCGTTAGTAATATCAAATGTAGTTAGTAATTTATGCAATCAAATACAAACAAGTTTAAAACTACCTAGATATTTATCTTTATTGATAGTTTTAATAGTCATATCATTCATTATATTTGCAGTTTCTATTCTTGTCTTGCCACCATTCATTAGAGAGTTTAATGAAATATTAATTGACATTCCAAACGGTTTATCAAGAATTAACATATTGATCAACACTAATCTAAACAAATTAAATGATTTTCTTTATGGTGAAGAATCAGAAAATGTAATAGACATTTTTAATCTTGTTAATAATGTAGTGCCCATACCCGATGGAGCTACTATTGCAAAAGCAATACAAGAAAGTTTTATAAATATAATCAATTTAGCGGGTAATCTTGGTTCAGGATTGATAAGAATAATATTTGTATTAGTAGTTAGTTTTATGATATCTATCGAACCAAAATCTTACTTAGAGGGAGTTCTTCTGGTAATTCCAAAAGTATATAGAAACAAATTTCGCAACATTCTGGAGAAATGTAATATTGCATTAACCAATTGGACTTTTTCAATGGTTATAAGCTCACTATCAGTAGGTTTATTATCTTTAATAGTTTTATCAATCTTAGATGTTAAATATGTAGTATCAAATGCAATTATAGCAATGATATTAAACATAATTCCCAATATAGGACCAGTTTTAAGTGGAATATTTCCAATATCCATAGCACTTTTAGATAACTTCTGGAAACCAATTGCTGTCTTGGGTGCTTATATAATCATTCAAAATATAGAAAGTTATATAATAATGCCTTCTATTCTGAAAAAGAAAACAAATTTACTACCTGGATTAACCTTAATATCACAATTTGGCTTTACTTTTATTTTTGGTCCATTAGGTTTAATATTATCATTACCGATTGCAGTAGTAATACAAGTTTTAATTAAAGAGACAATTAATGAAAGTTAAATGAATTTATTTTGATAAATTTCTAAATAAATATGGATAAGAAAAAATAATAAAAAAGGAAAGTGGATGTTTAGAGAAAGCAAAATATAAGGAATTAAATGTAAAATGATCTATTAAAATTCTTAATTCTGTGGAGAGATCAATTAACACAAAGGAAAATAGTAATATTAAATAATAATTAATTTTCATATTTATAAATAATTTTTATTCATTAATAAGAAAAGAAGGAGCTAATAAGATACTAGAGTAACTACCAATTAAAATACCTAAAGATAAAGATATAGAAAACCAAAAAAGACTGTAAGAGCCAAAAATAATAAGGCTTAGTAAAGGAATTAAAGTTGTAATACTAGTGAATAATGTTCTTCGAAAAGATTCATTAACAGATATTTGAATTGTTTTATTGTAATTTCCTGAGTTTTGTTTTAAATTTTCTCTTATCCTATCGAAAATAACAACTGTATCATTAACTGAATAGCCAGCTATTGTTAATAGTGAGACAGCAAATAAGCTATTTACTTCAATAGATAAAATGATACCTAACCAAGAGAAGATACCAAATACTATAAATAAATCGTGGAATAAAGCTAATAAAGCAAATAAAGCATATTTCTTATCAAATCGAAAAGAAATATATAACGAGATAGCAACTAAAGATACTAAGAGTGAGGTAGCACAATTAATGAGAAGTTTTTTACCAAGTTTTGGACCTATAATTCTCGAGTCCTTACTTTCATAGTTTAAAGGTCCTACAATTTTATCAAGATAGTTAATTAAATAATTTGATTCTTCGATTGTTAAATAAGGGGTTCTAATTGAAATTAATCTATTATTATTTTGAATCTGTAATTTTATATTATTCGAAATATTTTTATTATTTGAAAATTCTCTTAATTTTTCAATAACTAAATCAGGAGAGATATTATCGCATTCATCTTCACAAATTCGCTCAACTCTTAATTCATTTCCTCCAACAAAATCCATTCCAAGATTGATAGGTTTTTTAAAAGAAGTATTAAAAGTTGAATATAAAATACCTAATAAACTTAATAATATTAAAAAAGATGAGAATCCAAATATTTTATTTTTATTTTTAATTAAATTAAAACTTAAGATAGTCATGAATAAGATAATAGTGAATTTTGAATTCAGATTGAATTAGTCCTATTTAAATAAAGACTTTTTTGTCTTAATGACTGATAAGTAGTTAAAAATCTTAAAAAAGTTTTGGAACAATTTAATGAAGTAAATAAACTTATCAAAACACCAATACCAAGTGTTGCTGCAAATCCCTTTACAAAATTAGTGCCTAATATAAACAAGACTAGACAACTTACGAATGTTGTAATATGACCGTCAATAATGGATGAATTAGCTCTTTGAAATCCACTATCAATTGATCTTATAAGAGTATTGCCATTAATTAGTTCTTCTCTAATTCTCTCAAATATTAAAACATTTGCATCTACAGCCATTCCAATACTTAAGATTAATCCTGCAATTCCTGGCAAAGTTAAAGTAACTGGTATCAGTGAATAGAGAGCTAAATTAAAAAAGCCATAAAAAATTAGTGAAAAAACAGATACAAGTCCTAAAATTCGATAATTAAAAATCATAAATACACCGACAAATATTAATCCAAAAATTGCAGCATAAAGACTTTTCATAATATTTTTGGAACCAAGCAAAGGGCCTATAGTATTAGTCTCAACAATTTCAATAGGCAAAGGTAAAGATCCACCTTTAAGTTGAACTTCTAATTCTCTGGCATTCTCAGCAGAAAAATTTCCACTTATTGTAGCTGACCCTCCCGTTATTCCCGTATTTATAAATTGACTTCCAACACTAGCTTCACTTATTGATTCTCCATCAAGAACAATTGATAATAGTTGATCAGTTCCGGCTATAGATTTTGTTATTTCTGCAAATTTATCTCCACCTTCATTACTAAAGGATAATAAAACTTCCCAATTGTTATTGGTTTGTTCTTGCCTTCTTCCAGCATTTATTAAATCCTTCCCAGATAAATCGGTTTTATTAAACAAAGTTGCAATATTATTGCTTATATATTTCTTAGTATCGATCAATTTATCAAATAAATCTTTTTTGCTAGAAGAATAATTTATATCATTTTGTAATGCATTAAAATTATTTTTTATAATCTCTAACTTATCATCATTTCGTTTATCCACGGAAGTAAATTGATCAATTAAATCATTTATCTGAAATCTCTGTAATTGAAGATTTTTTAACTGGGAGCTAGTATTTTCTTTTTGAGTTCTAAATTCTAATAAAGCCGTTTTCCCTAAAATCCTCGAGGCAGATAAGGGATTTTGTTCACCTGGTAACTCCAAAATTAATTGATCACGTCCCAAAGTTTGTAAATTAGACTCTGCAACTCCCAAATTATTTACTCGTTTATCTAAAACAGCATTTACTGCTTCTAATTCTTCATTAGAAATTATCCCATCATCTTTAATTAATTGAAGAGTTAATTGAGAACCACCTTTTAAATCTAATCCTAACTGGAGTGGGAAATTAATTAATAAATAAATTGAAAAAGTCAGAAGGAAAATTATAAAAAAAAGCCAACCTTGCCTTCTTTTCATTTGTTAAATACTCCCATTAATTACTTCTTCAACTTTTTCGACTATTTGATGAGGTTGAATTATTGTTAAATTTTCAAGATTTCCATTGTAAGGAGTGGGAATATCCTGGCTAGATAATCTAATAGGTCTTGTATCAAGATCATCAAAACATTCTTCAGTAATCAAAGCAATCAATTCGGCACCAATTCCGCCAGTTTTCATACACTCCTCAACAATAATTACATTATTAGTTTTTTTAATAGATTTTGAAATTGTTTTCATATCAAAAGGTTTTAAGCTTATCAGATCAATTAATTCCACATCAATATTTTTCTTATCTAATTCTTCAATAGCCTTTAAGCAGTGATGTCTCATTCTAGAGTAAGTTAATATTGTAATATCTTTACCTTCTTTTACTAAGTCAGCCTGATCTAAAGAGCATATATAATCTCCATCAGGTAATTCTTCTGACAAGTTATACAAAAGAACATGTTCAAAAAATAGAACAGGATTATTATCTCTTATAGCGGCTTTCATCAAACCCTTTGCATTAGTAGGAGTACTACAAGCAACAATTTTTATACCTGGAACGGCATGAAAGTATGCTTCTAATCTTTGACTATGTTCAGCACCTAATTGTCTCCCAACACCACCAGGACCACGAACAACTGCAGGAATTTTATAATTACCTCCGCTTGTATATCTGAGCATTCCCATATTATTAGATATTTGATTAAATGCTAATAGTAAAAAACCCATATTCATACCTTCAACTATTGGTCTTAATCCTGTCATGGCAGCCCCAACAGCCATCCCAGTAAAACTGTTTTCAGCAATTGGAGTATCTAAAACTCTTAATTCTCCATATTTTTCATATAGATCCTTAGTGACCTTGTAAGAGCCGCCATATTGACCTACATCTTCGCCCATAACGCAAACATTTACATCATTTGCCATCTCTTCATCAATTGCTTCTTTCAAAGCATTAAATAATAAGGTTCCAGCCACGAATAATTCCTAATTAATCATATATATAAATTTATACCATCAAGGTAGGATTAACCTCCTTCAGCAAAAGTTATAAGTAGTAATATTGACAAAATCATGCCTGGAGATAGTAAAAGTATTAACAGGCCTAAGTCATGTAAAGACATTAAAAAAAAATATCTTAATTTATAATATTAGGATTTCATTCTTTTTTTACCAAAAAACTTCGAATAAATACAATAAAAAGACCCAAACCTATAAAAGCAAATGAAAAAGTTAGTAGGAAAGACAATCCAATAATTAGAGTATTAATACTTGAAGATATACTTTGGACAACCTCAGATGCATTGGATGGTTTATGTAGTGAAAAATAAATTACTATTTTATTACTTATAAAATAAAAAAATATACATAATATAAAACTTGTTAATGAACCAGTTATAAAACTTAAAGGACCTTTTTCAGGATAATTTTGAGTCGAACTATTTTCTTTATTAATTGAGCTTTTTTCATCATTCATCTTCAATTGGAAATAATTATGCTTTTACAAAAAGGAAATACCACTATTAATTAATTTACAGACCCACGCATCATATCCGTTATTTTTAAATATTTTTTTATTTTTTTCAAGAACTTCAGTAGCTTTATTTATATCCTTGAAAAGGGCAAAACATGTAGGCCCAGAACCACTCATTGATAACGAAATGCAATTTTTCAAATTTGAAAGTAGAAATAAAGCCTTCCTTACTGAATCATTTTCTTTTTCAACAATAACTTGTAAATCATTTTTTACTTTTATCATTTTATCTGAAAAATCTTGATTTTTGAATCCATTGCTTCTTAATGAATTTCTAATAGCAATAGTATTATTAGATTCCGTATAGTAATTTGAACAAAACTCATTACTATATTTTTTATAAGTTTCTGCAGTTGAGATTGAAATTTTTGGATCTTTTAAAAGTATTACACCATACTCAAATTTAGAATTGTATTTTTCAAGAATTTCTCCTCTTCCAAAACAGAATTGACTTCCTCCATTTACAAAAAAAGGCACATCTGAGCCTAATCTTGATGCAAGTGAAAGAATAGTTTCAAAATCAAGCTTTAAATTCCATAATTTATCAAGTCCAATTAATGTGGCAGCTGCATTGCTAGAACCACCAGCTAAACCAGCACCAATAGGAATATTTTTTTTTAAAAAAATATTAGCTCCTAGTTTCTTATTATTTGATATCTCTTTTATATATTTCGCTGCTTTTATTATTAAGTTATCTTCATTAAGACTTAGATCTTTATTATCTGATTTTAATTCAATTTCACCAATTTGATTATTCTCAAATTCTATATAGTCAAAAAGATCAATACTATGCATTATCATTGCTAACTCATGATATCCATCTTCTCTTTTTCCGATAATTTCAAGATGAAGGTTTATCTTGGCTGGTGATTTAACACAAATTTTAGACGTGGGTAATCCTGACATTTAACTAGTTCTTATTTGTTATCTTAATACAGGCTTCTGCAAGCTTAATCCATTTATCAATGGAAATATCCTGAGGTCTTAAATTAAAGCATATTTCAGATGATTCTGATAATTGATTTATCTCATCATCAGAAAATATTGAATTAAGAGTATTTCTTATCATTTTTCTTCTTGAATTGAATGAAATCCGAAGAAGTTTGTCTATATATTTCTCTAATTTAATATCCAACCTCAACTCTGGTCTAAATGGTTCAAAAACAACCAAAGAAGAAAATACTTTGGGGGGTGGGTTAAAGGAAGATGGCGGCACATCGCATATTCTTCTTACATTAGACATGAGTTGCATCCTTACACTAAGAGCACCTGCATTTGGATTACCCTCCTTAGATAAGATCCTGTCCACAACGTCCTTTTGCATCAGGAAAATTATTTTCTTGTAATTATATTTACTTATTATTCCTAATCTTCCTATGAAAATATCCAATATTGGTCCTGTAATATTATATGGAATATTAGCTATCACTTTTGTAATTTCTTGATTTAAAGAGTCAAGATTAGTTGAAAGAATGTCTCCTTGCTCAAGTGAAAATTTTTTATCATTTTCAAATTTATTATTTAAATGCTTGATTAAGTCTTTATCCAATTCTACTGCATGTAATCTATTAATTTTTGAATTTAGCAATCTAGAAGTTAAAGCTCCTCTTCCGGGTCCAATTTCCAGAATAAAATCATTCTCTTCAAGTTCAGCTACTTCTTTTATTTTCTCCAATATCAGATTGTTTACTAACCAATGTTGACCAAATCTTTTTTTTTGATGATATTTTTTTATGTTCATCCAAAAGAGAAATAATATGTTTAAATTGTATATATATTTATATCTATATTTAATTGTATGAGCCTATCAAAAAATAATTTAGGTAAACTCAAAACTTTTATTAAAGAAAACAATTTAGTTAATAACAATAATTCGTTTAAAAATCCTCAGGAAAGTAATAATTTGCCCAAAGATGATGACCCCTCTAAAATTTTTTATTCTATAATTGATAATTCTGACAATATAAATGAAACAACAAAAGAAAATTCATTATTAAAAAAGAGTGAAGACAGTTTTTATAATTTACATTCTAGAAAAACTAATCAGTCAAATAATTTATCGCTTGAAGATGAGCTATATGACGAATTTAATTATCTTCTTGATGAATAAAGGAAATTTTCTTATTTTCTATGATTCAGAGTAGTAGATTATCAATAAATGCTATTGGTAAAATAAAAAAAAATTGGATAAGAGAAGGAATTAATCAATACAAAAAAAGGATGCCTGATCTTATTATTAATGAGCATAAAGTTTTTAATATTAATAATATTCCAGTTAATAATATTATTATTTGCCTTACTGAAGAAGGTAAATCTTTTAGTTCAATTGAATTAACTTCTTTACTTCTAAAATTTAATAATAAAAAAATTAATTTTCTAATTGGAGGCTCTGACGGGGTTCCCACTGACATTAAAGAAAAATCCCATCTTCTACTAAGCCTCTCTCCTCTTACTTTCCCTCATGAACTTGCAAGACTAATTCTAATCGAACAAATCTATAGAGTTATTTCTATTTCGAATAATTCTCCTTATCATCGTGCCTAAAACAGAAGATTAAAGATTAATATATAAAATCCTAAAAAAATATACACATTTTTGAGATTTTAATATATAGTATATATGTACTATAAAGTAAAGCTTTGTATCCTCCTGGTTCGCCATTTAAAAAGGTGAAGATTCCATTATTAAGTGATTCGATATCAGCAGGTTTTCCCTCTCCCGCAGATGATTATACAGAAGAAAATATTGATTTGAATGAGCATTTGATATCTAATCCTTTTAGTACATTTTTTCTTAGAGTCAAAGGTGACTCAATGATAAATTCAGGAATTAAAGACAAGGATTTAGTAATAGTAGATAAGAGTTTAACTGCTAAGCCAGGTAATATTATCATTGCGATGATAGATGGAGAATTTACGATAAAAAGATTATCCATAAAAAATAATGAATTATATTTAAAAGCAGAAAATCATAATTATCCAGACTTCAATTTTAAGAATCATATTGATATACAGATTTGGGGGGTTGTAATCTATTCAATACATAGTTACTTATGAAAAGCAAAAACTCAAGTAATAAAGCAACAGCTCTTATAGATGCCAATAATTTTTACGCATCCTGCGAACAAAGTATTAACCCGTATTTAAGGAACAAACCAGTCGTAATCTTATCTAATAATGACGGATGTATTATCGCAAGAAGTCCTGAAGCTCGCGCTTTGAAAATAAAAATGGGAACTCCTTATTTTAAAGCCAAAGAAAGTTTGAATAGATTAGGAGTCGCAGTTTTAAGTTCAAATTACTCACTCTATGGTGACATGAGCAAGAGACTAATGAACTTATTAAAGGATTTTTCTGAAGAAATAGAAATTTATTCTATTGATGAAGCTTTTGTCTCAATTATTAGACCTAAAGATAAAAATTTAAATCCTTGGGCAAGAAAAGTTAGGTGCTTAATATATCAAAATCTAGGAATAACTTTAACGATAGGAATAGGAGAAAACAAAGTAAGGGCAAAAATTGCTAATAAGTTAGCTAAGAATATTGATCATTCAGCAGGAATATTTGATTTAGTTAGAATATATAACGAAAATGATTACTTAAGAAAAATTAGTGTAGATAAGATATGGGGTATTGGTAAACAAACATCTAATTGGTTAGAAGGGAAAGGGATTAAAAATGCAAAAGAATTAAGAGATATGGATGAAAATGAAATCACGAAAAAATTAGGGATCATAGGGAAAAGATTGCAATTAGAATTAAAAGGTAATGAATGTCTTAAATAATTAAGAAGCCCAAAAAAGAGATTCAAGTAAGTAGAAGCTTTGGGAGACCAATCACAAAATTAGAAGATTTGACTCAAGCATTAGCGATTTATGCAATAAAAGCATCCGCAAAAATGAGAAGTCAAAACCTAAAATCATCTACCATTACTGTATTTGCAAGAACTAGTCATTATTCAGATGATGCTTATCAAAAGAGTGCTTATAAAAAGCTTATAAATGCAACAGATAATACAAATACTATTTTAAAAATAGTAGTCGCATTATCTAAAGAGATTTATAATCCTGAACATAAATTATCAAAAGCT
>QCTB01000020.1 GCA_003209055.1 Prochlorococcus sp. AG-670-O13 | reverse complement strand
TATTTCTCTTTCTGCCATAAAATAAAAAAACCATTAACAAATAAACTTTTTTTTAACGCGGAGAGGGTGTAATTCCATTTGACTCTTTGTGGCAATAACTGGCACAAAAACTGAATCGTTTTTGGATTTTTATACGTGTTTTTATACGTGTCTTTAAAAGTCCATTTATACGTGTTTTTATACGTGTTTTATCTTCTGACCAAAACTAATTATTATGCTAAGAATAGGGAAATTTTTATACCATCATGGACAAAGAAACCCTTATCAGATTGGCAACTCCTGCATCAATTTTCGCATTAGCACTTTCTATTTGCACACTTCCTTTAACCGTGAAAGCATATGGAGATAAAGTCACCGTAACTGGCAGCGTTTCCATTGATGGCGGGAAAGTAAATGTGAGTTGTGGTGGAATTAATTGGTGCTAATTACTGATAGGAAGATAGTAAAAATCTTCTTATTTAATACTTAAGGCAAAAGTCTTGAAAAAATTTACCTAGCACTAAATCTCATGAGATTTTTTGGTATAGCACTTAGTGGCATCATCTTTTGTCTAATTAGTTGATATTTGGTTTATATGACGTGTAAGTGTCACCTTACGGCACTTGATGGCACATTCTGTCATCTCAAAAAACGGAGAGGGTGTAATTCCATTTGACTCTTTGTGGCATTAATTGGCACAAAAACGAAATCGTTTTTAGGGTTTTATACGTGTTTTTATACGTGTCTCTAAAAGTCCATTTATACGTGTTTTTATACGTGTTTATCTTGTTAGCAAAACTAATTCTTTGCTATATAATAGGTAAATTTTTAACCCATCATGGACAAAGAAACACTTATCAAACTTGCTCAACCTGCTGCAACAGCGTTGTTGGCGCTTTCAGTTATGACACTCCCCATAACTGTTAAAGCATACGGAGATTCCGTTACTGTCTCAGGCAAGATATATGTAGAGTGCTCAAGAAGTGATTGGGTCCCAGGAGGTTGTAGCTGAATTCCTACAAAAAAACGGAGAGGGTGTTAGTTGAAATGAATTCATTAGACACTCTAAGACACTTGCTGGCACTGATATATTTGTAAATTGGTAAAATTCCCCCAACACTTCCCCCAACACTTTTTATCTCCTTGATAAGTAAATTATTATTGTCATTGTAGACATTGAAACTATTCCAAAATTCCATATAGTTGATGATTTTCCACTAAGGTTTTGAATCCAAGCAGGAATTCCTTCACTCATAAAGAAAAAAGTTAATCCTATTAACAAAATTATTGGAAATCCTAGTGCAAAGATTAATTCCATAATTTACTTTGAATAAAACTTTAAATTAACTAAAAATTATTGCTTTAATAACTCGAACAATTAATACTCCAATAAAAGCACCTACTCCATAAGTAATAAATGTTTTGACACTATTAGTAAATCCGGAAGAATCTTTTTTGTTAATCATAAGTAAACTATTTAGAATTATTTTTAATAATTACACAATTTATAAATAAAAAAATTTTTTGTTAAAAAATTCAATCAAGGATCTTCAAAGATAATATATTTTATTTAACTTTAAGATAGTTTTAATTAGAGATGAAATTATCTATTCTTTTTCAATATCAATAGTTTTTTTCTTATCATTAATTGCTTTTTGTTTCATATTTTTAGTCATTTCGTAAGATATAAAACCACTAATAAGTTGAAGTGGATATTTTACTCCAGGTTTTAATTTTTCTTCACCAGTTTGAAGTAAAGTTATAAATCCAATAAAAAAAACTAAAAGATAAGGAACTAAAGAAAGACTCCAAGACCTCTGTCTTATCCCCCAAATAATAGAACTCAAAGGAGAAAGTAAACCTACACAGACACCAATTAAAATAGGATTACATTTTTCTCTTCTTTGATTAGGTGTAAGAGTCATTTAATTAAATATTCCATTATTCAAACGATAAAGATATTAATAATTTAGTCAAGTAAAGTAAGATAAAGTCTATTTTGTGTGATTGAACCCATTCCCCCAACAATTTCAAAATTCCTCCAAAATTTCCCCCAACACTTTTAGAGAAAAAAGGTCTGACATTGTCTGAATCAACCTGACATTATGAGACACTATTTTTAAGAAGAAAATACAATAATTATTGTTATTGCAAGTATTTACAAAGATTTTGACTCTAATAGAATGCCTCTGACACTGTCAGACACTAAAAAAACCGGAGAGGGTGAAATTCACTTTTAACATAAATAGGCAGATATTGGATGATTCTGTGCTCAACAATTTTAATAATATCCATAGGACATCTCAGGAACAGAGATCTATATTCTGTTTCTGCTAACAAAATTAAAATTAAACAGTAATATAAATGTATGTAAAATCAAAATAAATATGCAAAAGAAAATTGGCATAACTCTTTTTGCACTAACTATTTTATCAATTCCAAATCAAGTATTTGCGGAATTAAAATTAGACCGTAAAAGTTATTATTATGGTTTTTTTATTGGAAGTTTATCCGAAAGTTGTCTCCTTCATAAATATGAGAAGATAAATACAGAGGTTTTAAAAAATAATTTTGAATCAATTTTTAGTAATTTAAAAGAGCAAGATAAGGAAGTGCAAAACGCAGTTTTAAATTTTAGCAACAAAAAAGAATTCCCTTGTAAAGATTATGTCCCTTATAATTAATAGAATTAACTATTTTGCAAACCGAAATTAATCCTGAATCAATTAATAAATCTTTTAGAAATCCCTCTCAAGTAAAAATGGAGAGGGTGGAATTCCATTTTACTCTTTGTGGCACTAACTGGCACAAAAACTAAATCGTTTTTGGATTTTTATACGTGTTTTTATACGTGTCTTTAAAAATCCATTTATACGTGTTTTTATACGTGTTTTATCTTCTGACCAAAACTAATTATTATGCTATGAATGGGGAAATTTTTAACCCATCATGGACAAAGACACCCTTATCAGATTGGCAACTCCTGCAGCAATAGTATTACTTGCATTATCAATATTTTCTACACCACGAATTACACGTGCCGAATTGTATGGAAGTGAAACTTTTTACATTAAACATCTAAATTCTTGTGCAGATTAATATTTAAGAAAAACATCCCCATATCTTCACTAGCACCAAAATATGGATTAGTGGCACTTGGTGGGACCAACTTTTGCCAAATTTGTTGAGATTTCATTGATATGACTAGGAAGTGTCACTTTATGGCACTTGATGGCAACTCATGTCACCTCAAAAAAAACGGAGAGGGTGTTAGTTGAAATGATTGCACTAGACATTCCCAGACATTTACTGATACTGATATTTTTGTAAATCTCTCAAATTCCCCCAACATTTCCCCCAACACTATTTTTCATTAAGATTGTTTTTTCGACATTCACTACAAATTCTTCTTCTCGAATCATTTCTTGTTCTATCTTTAACTGAACATTTCCATATATGACTTTTATTTTTTGCACATTTCCACCAAATAATTTTTGAAGATTTATTTGTTATTTGACTAGCAGTTAAATTTCCATTTAATGAAGGGTGCCACTCCTTAGCAATATCAGGAGATTTTATCAAAAGTGAGTTTTCTAAAATCACTATTTTGCCTGCACAAATTGCACATCCTCTTTTCTCTTTTCTTGTTCTCTCTTTAATTGCACTTTCCCATTGATGAGATTTATCTTTTGAGCATTGCCACCAAACTTTATGATTTGAACCAGGAGTAAAATTTCTTGGAGTAAGTGGGTAATTTTTGTTAAAAGACCATTCCTTAGAAATTTCTGGAAATAATATCTCTAAGGAATTTTGAGGCAAGGGAGAAGGAAAATAAGAGATATATTTTTTGAATAACTGATCATTCAAAAAGACTTTCGATTTTAAATAGTCATGTTTTGTAATTAATAAAAAATTATTTTCTATTTTTTTGATTTTGAAAATTTCAATTATTAATTGATTTAAATTTGATTTAGTTATTGACTCATCCACAAATATATCTTTACTACAAGTTTCTTTTAAACCTCTCTCTCTAATACGCAAAAGTTCTACACCTAGATTAGATAATTTTTGATTTTTCTCAAAATCCTCATCAAATTTCTGAGAATGATAAAAATAACCATCATATTCAATGCCTATAGAAAGTTCAGGTAGGAAAATATCTATTTCCGTTTTATGCAACTTTTTCCTTGAAATTACTTTTTTAAAAATAGATTCCAGTTCTGATAGTATTCTCATTTCTGGAATAGATGATTGATTATTACATTTAGGACAATTTGTTCTTCTTAAAATATCTTTCCTAGTTCTATCTTTTAGTCTGCATTTCCAATGATGCTCTTCGAATGTAGAGCATTGCCACCAAACCTCTTTTGAGGATCCATTAGATATATTTGAAGGTCTAATATAATTCTCATTTAAAGAAGGGTGCCATTCTTTAGCAATCTCAGGAGATAAACAAGCAAGAGATTCCTTAAAAGATACTTCTCTAAAACCTTTAATTGGTCTTTCTTGATGACATTTAGGGCAACCAGTTCCTTTCTTCTTTTTTGAACCTGTCCTATCGTGAGGTCTTGCTTCCCAAGGAGGATGAAGTGCATTTTTTGAACATTTCCACCAAACTTTTATACCTGACCTTTTAGTAATAACTTCAGGAGTTAAAGAACCATTTAATTCTTTATGCCATTCTTTAGCAAGTTCAGGAAAACAGTAAGCAAGACTTTTCTCAATAGGAATAATCATTAATAAAATTTCTATTTGAGAAGTTACAAAAATATTATCATTTTTCTTTATTTTAAGAACTCAACCCATTCCCCCAACACTTTCAAAATTCCCCCAACATTTCCCCCAACACTTTTAGAGAAAAAAGGTCTGACATTGTCTGAATTAACCTGATATTATGAGACACTATTTTTAAGAAAAAAATACAATAATTATTGTTATTGCAAGTATTTACAAAGATTTTGACTCTAACAGAATGCTTCTGACACTATCAGACAATAAAAAAAACCGGAGAGGGTGGGATTCGAACCCACGAATAGTTGCCTATTAAACGATTTCGAATCGTTCGCTTTCGACCACTCAGCCACCTCTCCTTATTTAAATAATAGATAATATAAATTAATTAAAATTATTTTATGCTTTAAATCTTACTTTTTATTCCCAACCAGCTTCTTTCATAATTTTTATTGCCATTGAATTGTTACTACCAAGATCTTCTACGCTAACCTTATCGGCGGTAAATTTTCCAAAGTTTTTAACAATCTGATTTTGATTAACCTCTTTTAATGGATGTTCAAAAGTAGGTGCTGCTAATCCTTTACTTCCTTCAGGGGAAGCAAGAAACTCAAGAAGCTTAATGGCTTCGGCTTTATTTGTGGCATATTTTGCAACGCCTCCTGCACTAATATTTATATGTGCTGGATTAGGTGTAATAACAGATGTTTTTTTTGCATATAAAGTATCTCTTCTACCATTAATACCTGCAAGCATTCTTGCCACGTAATAATGATTAACTATACCAACACCACACTTTTTCTTAGAAACTGCTCTAACTATAGAAATATCTCCGGGGAAAAAAGGTTGAGAAACATTGGAAATCATTCCTTTAAGCCAAGTTTTAGTTGCATCTTCTCCCTTATTAACAATCTGATTAGCTACCAGAGATTGATTGTAAGGACTTTTTCTATTCCTCAAACACACTTTACCTTTTAAGGACGGATCAGCTAAATCTGTATAATCTTTAATTTTATTAATATCAACAACTTTTGGATTAGCAACCATAACTCTTACTCTTCTTGTTAGTGCATACCACTCTTTCCCAGGATCTTTCAATCCAACAGGAACATCTTTTTCTAGAGATGAAGATTCAATTTTTTGGAGCAGTCCAGCTTTAGAGGCATTTGTAATTCTTGCAGCATCAACTAACAATATTAAATCCGCTTGAGAATTCTTCCCCTCTCTTTTCAATCTTTCAATTAAAGATATCCCTGCTGCTTCAATAAGCCTAACTTTTATACCAGTTTCTTGAGCAAATTTCTTATAAACCTCTCTGTCCGTATTGTAATGCCTGCCAGAATAAACTTTCACTTCTCTTTCTGTAGAATTAGCTGGTGCAAGTACATTTAGAAAAAATGTACATGTAAAAACTGAACATAGTAATTTATTAAATTTTTGCACTTTATTAAAATAGTATCTATGGTTACTTTATATCCAACTCTATAAAGAAGCCTCAAAAAGATATTTTCTATACTCTTGTTTGTATCATTTTTAATATCAAAAATGAATTATTTAACTCATCCTCTCTTAAATCATAAAGAATTAAAGCTCATAGAGGAAACATTTAAAAAAAAAGAATTACCTTGGGAAGATGGTAAAAAAACAGCTGGATCTCATGCTTCAAAAGAAAAAAATAATCTGCAAATGAGCAGAAATTCAGAAATCTCAAAAAAATATAGTGCCTTAATTACAAGAAAACTTATTTGCGATCCACTTATAAAAAGTTTTTCATTACCAAAAAAAATTCATGGGACTATGTTTACAAAATCTATGGAAGGAATGAAATATGGCCGCCACATTGATAATGCTTTTATGCCATCTGGAAGAGCCGATCTATCTTTTACTCTTTTTTTAAGTTGTAAAGAAAATTACGAAGGTGGGGAATTATGCATTGAGAACTTAAACTCAGAAAAATATTTCAAACTTAACCAAGGAGAAATAATTATTTACCCAAGTACATATTTACATTCAGTCAAAGAAGTGATTTCGGGAGAACGATTAGTTTTTGTTGGTTGGATAGAAAGTTATGTAAAAAGCATAGAAGGTAGAGAAAATTTATTTGATTTAGATGCTGGAGCAAGGTCATTACTATCTAGGCATGGCAGATCAGATGAACTTGATCTTATTTTTAAATCTTACTCAAATCTCTTAAGACTTATTGGAGAATAAAGTTGGATCATTTTATACATTCAAAAGAATATCCTTCAAAAAAAGATTAAAATAATAAAAATAGTTTAAGTAGTAATGCCAAAGAAAAGCTCTATAGCTATCTTCATAGCGGCGACAAGTGCACTAGCAATTTCCTCATCAGATCCACAAAGTATAATTGCAGGTGAAAATGATTTAGGAGGTTTAAAAGAGTGGAATACTGATATGCCTGTTGATTCAGAATTTATATTAGACCAAGAAGCCCAAAGATTAGCTGATGAAGCAGCCGCATCAAGTATGTGTATACCTATTGGAGAAGGAGAAAACTGTTGGTAAAAAAAATCATTAAATTTTTTAATTTGTTGAATCAATTAAAAAAACCTTAATATTTTTTGATCTGTAAAGTAATTAGGTAAAAAAAAACGCCCTAAAAGGCGTTTTTTATTTTGTCTAAATTAAATTAGAACTTAAATGTAGTTTCAAGAACTGCACCGAATACATCATCACCAGGAGTTCCATTTCTATCAGTTCCACCGAATACGGCAGGTGTAATAGTAACGGAATCATTGGCTTTAAACGAATAATAAAATTCGTAAGCGAATGGATCTACAGTTGATTCATCTTCGTTTGTTGTTGGCTGTCCAAAAGCAAGACCAATTCTATCATCAGCCTGGAACATATCCTGCCAAGTTAGACCAGCAAAATAAGCATTTGAACTATCGGATGCGCCTGGGGCTCCATCATAATCGGTAGAATCAAATCCAATTGAAACTGAAGGTGTTGCTGAACCTGTTTCAGCAGGTCTCCACCATGCTCTAAGACCAACAGCACTGAAGTTGTTCCCACCAGCTGATGGTTCGTGACCTAATGAATGGTAGTAAGTATCACTCCAACCATTATATTTCTGATTAAATAGAGCTGATACTGACCATCGATCTGATGTGTATCCAGCTTGTGTCGCCCAAGAAGTTGCAGCTTGATCTGTTAAGAAACCATTTGATGTTCCGTTTTGCTGAGAAACAACGTTAGAACTTATCGCGAAGCCATTATCATTCTTATAGGCCCACCCAGCACCAGAGTTAGTACTTGCACCATATGCTTCTCCATTACCACCAAGAGTAAATTGTTTTGTTATTGGCTTATAAATGGAAGGTGTAGTTCCATGCATGTAATAGTTTTCAATTTTTGGACCAATCCAGAAAGTATTGCTTTCGCCTACTGGGAATGTATACCAAATTTTGTCAATGCCTAAAGCATCAGAACCACCTTTACCTGAGCTTAGATAAGTTCCAAATGTTCTAGTAACTGTATTACCAGCGTGGTTACCAGTCTTAATTCTTACATAAAGATTATCATCACCAGTGAAACTGGTGTTAAGGTTCATTTGGTAAGTGTAAGCAGCTGTTAAAGAATCTGTACCGTCAACTTTAATCTTAGAGTGATCAGTACTATTTAAAGTAAAGATAACCTTACCATCCATAGTTGTGGTATCAGAGAAGGATCCTGCCTCTAGAAAATTTTCTTGAGCTTCAAGCTCATTAACAGTCGCAATATCATTATTAAATTGACTAACGAATGAATTGCTATCGATTCTTTTGGGTGACTTATTGCTACGAGAGTAGCTATTCATACCCTCAGTATTAATATCGGAAGCTTGTGCAGCTAAGGGAGCAATTAAGCTCAAAGAAGCACCTGCTACCAACATTTGTTGGAAGAGTTTCATTTTACCTCACACGGTTAATACCTATAAAAACATAGGTATCTATACTGTATCGGGAGTAACAAAAAACAAAAGAAAGATAAGATTCACAATAATGTATAAATTTATACAAATACCTTTAGATCAATTTTGATTTATTTGTTTTTAATTAATGGATAGCCTAATAATTTTCTTTCTTCAATCCATGAAGAGGCTACTTCCCTAGCTAAGTTTCGAATCTTTTCTATATATTGAGCACGATCAGTAACAGATATTACCCCTCTAGCATCTAGCAAATTGAAGCAATGGCTGCACTTCAATACAAAATCTAATGCAGGAAAAGTGAGTTTTTTATCAACAAGAGAATTAGCTTCGTCTTGATATATAGCAAACAGTTTCCTTATGTTTTCAGGATTTGATTCTTTAAAATTAAATTCACATTGATTTTGTTCAAATTGAAGCCAAATATCGCTGTAATTGTAATTTTTATTCCATTCTAAATCCCAAATACTTTCTTTATCTTGCAAAAACGTCGCTATCCTTTCTACTCCATAAGTTATCTCAATAGGAATTGGATTACAGTCAAATCCACCACATTGTTGAAAATAAGTAAATTGTGTTACTTCCATCCCATCCAACCAAACCTCCCAACCTACCCCCCATGCACCAAGGGTAGGAGACTCCCAATTGTCTTCTACAAATCTAATATCATGTTCTTTAGTATTAATTCCTAAAAACTCTAATGAAGATAAATATTTTTCTTGGATTCCTTCAGGAGATGGCTTAATAATTACTTGATATTGAAAATAATGTTGTGCCCTATTTGGGTTGTCTCCAAACCTTCCATCAGTTGGTCTTCTACATGGTTCAGGATAAGCAACACTCCAAGGTTCAGGACCTATTGCTCTAAGAAAAGTGTGCGGATTCATGGTTCCTGCACCTTTTTCAGTGTCATAAGGTTGCATAATCAAACAACCTTCTTCAGACCAAAATCTATTTAAGTTTTGAATTATATCCTGAAAAAACATCGTATTAAAAGATTAAATTTAGAGAAATCTCAGTGAATATGGTAACAAAGCTTCTTTAATAATTAAGAAAAATATATTGAAAATTTTTTATTTCTGTTTCTGAAGAAATTTTTTGTTTTCAGCTGTCATAAGTAGGTAACAAATAATTCCATATAGACTGACAAACGTAATTATTAACTCAAAGATCTGAACAAGTTCTTCTGATAAAAGAGTCTCTAGATGCAAGATTGTTGATAAAGGCATAAATTAAGTATTTAATTAGTAAAAAAATTTAATGGGAATGGTCCATAAGTAAGAGATTCTGAAGAATCCCCCTCATATTGACATGTTAATAAAATTCCTTCTCCAAGACCATTTTCAGATCTAATTAAGACATTACCAGTTTTTTGATTTCCTTTTAAAAAAACACTACCATGAGCATTTAAAGATTCCAAATCTTTAAATTTAATTGAAGTATATTTTCTAGAGATAGATTTCAAAGCTTCGATAGCCTCATAGTCATGAGATGCCATTATTCCTATTGTTATCCAATCTGAATTCATGATTTTAGTCTCTAGCTCCTCTAAAAGTTTTTTCGCTTGAATATCACTTAATTGAGGAGCTGATTTAAGACTATTTAAATCAGCCAGAGAATTTATGACCATGAATAAATATTTTTAAGTTATCCAAAGGTTCTTCCATTCCATCCCCACATTGAAGCAGGAACATCCTCAAAACAAATATAAATTTTATCTATGGGAATACAAATCTTTTCACAAACAAATTTACATATTGGTTTCACCATCTCCGAAGGATTGAGGGAACCTATCGATTTTATTTCTATATAGCAGCAAGGACTTTCATCATCAAAATATAAGTTCGATTGGTCATCTAATTTTGCCATAACAAAGCTTTTTGATTTATTTGTTAGAGATGAAATTAGATTTGAGATTTCTTCAAGTAATTTTTTTTTGTTCTCTACTTTTGATGAAGTCGAAATATTAATGAAAGGCATATTTATGCAGCGTTATATTCTTTTTTAGGATCACTGAGAATATGTACAGATTTGATTTTATAAAAACTTTTTTTAGATGACAAATATGCCATATCATATGAAGTTATTCCGTTTTTATAAGGGTTGAATAGGGCATTATTGACTCTTCTTTTTTTGCTTCCTTTAAAATTAATCATTTTATACAAATAATTAAATATAAATTTAACTTTTATTTATAAGATGTCTAGCTTTTTAAAAAAATTTTTAATTATCAAAGTTTAATATTTTTTTTCTCAAGCACAAATTAAATATTCATTTATTAAATTAAAGAAACTAATTTAAAAAAAATTTTGGAAGTTTTAAATACATATCAAAGACAAAAAATTGATGAAACTAACGACGAGGATTTTTATTCAAATCCAAAATTTGTTTACCATTTGGATGCTAATTTCAGAAACTATTTATCCTTTATTTACAAAAAGGAGATCAAGGAGAACTCCTCCATCGTAGATTTAATGTCTAGTTGGGATAGTTATCTTCCTTCAGGGAAAAAGTATAAAAAAGTGATTGGACATGGACTTAACAAGGATGAACTCGAAAAAAACAAAATTTTAAATTCTTTTTGGATTCAAAATTTTAATATAAATCAGGATATTCCCTTGGATAATTGTAGTTTTGATTATTGTTTAATGGTAGCCGCATGGCAATATTTACAATACCCAGAAACCCTCACAAAAGAAATTGCAAGAATTCTGAATGATGAAGGAAAATTTTTAGTTTCTTTTTCAAATAGAGCCTTTTGGCATAAAGCTCCCAATATATGGACTACCTCAACAGAAGAGGAAAGACTTAAATATGTTAGAAAAGTACTGATTTCAAACGGATTTAAGGAACCTAAAATAATAAAAAAATTTAATGATGAAACTTTTAACTTCTTGCCTTTCTTTAAAAATGATCCTTTTTATTGCTTAATAGCCAGTAAAGAATAAATTTAAATTCTAAGTCAAATTAATATTAAAAAAAATGACTTCATAGCCTAACTTATAAATATTGTTTAGCATTGGTTAGTTAGAAAAATTCAATGGGCTCTAAAAGAGAAAAATATCCTGAAAAATGTCCATGGGATCTTGGCCCAAACCAACATTTAGCCAAAGAAGAAAACTGGACTTTAAGATTGGGTGAGGCAAATGTATGCTTTAGCAAAAATAAGCTTGATAATAATTACTTTCATGTAATTAGTAATGAAAATGAAGAGCAAATTCTTGCTTTTAGAGCTAGACTCCTTTACCAGAAATTGCTTGATAAAGGATTTAGATTAGTAGAATAATTTCAAATTTCACTAGCTTAATAAACTTACATCGTCAAAAATAAATTTTTGTATTTCTTCTTCTTGATTTTCATTTAAGTATTTTATAAATCTAGAATTTAGTATCCACATCTCTTGTGAACCAATTTTTATAAATCTATCCTCATATTCCAACTTAGAAGTATTTGCTTTAAGTGTATTTGGATCAATTTGTTGGCTAGTATATTTTTTACTTAAAAATCCACATCCAGTATCTAAGAATTCTTGGACAAAAATCTCTATGATTATACCGTGAATTTTTCTATAAACCATATTTATACAATTATTTTTAACTCTATATTTATCTCCCTCACTTTTACCAGAAACTATCATTTCAATTCCACTCTCAGAATCTTTAATTAATTTAAAATTATTTTTTGAGTGAATTTCTTCAAATTCTTTTTTTACCCTATGAATACTTACTTCGAATAATTGCCCAGATATACTTTTAACTATCTCTTGATCATTAATATTCAGAATTTCAGGTTTGAAATTTTTTCCCAAAACAAATTTACCCTCATAGGTATTATTATTTTTTGAAAAAATACAATTGCCTTTATAACCACTAAATTCGTTTCCCCAGGTATATCTTTTTTCATAAGCTTTTTGAAAAAGTTCTTTGCAATTTATTTCTTTTAAATTCATTATAAAAATTAAAAATATAATAATAATTTTACAAAAAAAACCTCTCTATAGAATTAGAGAGGTTATTTTTTAGTTAATAAAACTAATTTTGTGTAATTTTTGTATTTTCAATATTGTCAAATGCTTGACCAATCTTTTTAAAGTCAAATCCCATGGCTCTAAGTGCGTGCCATAAATGACCTTGTAAGAAAAAGAATCCCAAATAAAAATGAGTATTAGCCAGCCATGCTCTTGAACTATATTCTCCAGAACCTAAATCAACAGAGTCAGTAAAATATGGAGCAAATTCAAATTGAAGTTTTAAAGGTTCACCATAAAGATCAATTGGATAAATAGTCGTATTTGAAGCACACCAGAATGCTGCTACAAAAGCCATATAAGAAACACCCACTACTGAGTAAGAAAGAATCGCCTCGGCACCTAGTAATCCTTTCCCCTTGAATTCTGTATATTCTCCAAATTGTTTTGTGCAAATATGGAAAACTCCTCCAATAATTTCTAAGAAGGCTAAGAAAGCATGACCACCCATAATATCTTCTAAACTATCAATTTTCAGAAAATCGAACTGATGATTCCAAATAGCCGCAATATCTAAGTTGTAAACAACTTGTCTTGTTGAACCTATAGCAGGATCATAGATACCATGTATGCGAGCCCATTCAACAAACATTATTGCTCCAAGACCTAAGAAGATTAAATGATGACCAAGGATAAAAGTCAATTTATCAGGATCATCCCACTCAAAATCAAATTTTTGTGGCTTACTATTTTCTGGATAGTCTCCAAGATCTCCTGCAAATTTGTTGGAGTGCAGTAATCCACCAGCTCCTAAAACCGCCGAGAAAATTAGATGCAATGTACAAATTACAACAATTCCATATGGTTCAGTAATGACTCCATTTTCAATTCCACCAATCCCGATACCTGCCAGGTGAGGTAAAACAATTGCTTTCTGAGCACCCATTGGAATACTGGCGTCATAACGAGCCAATTCAAATAATCCAAAAGCTCCTGCCCAGAACATCATTAATCCTGCATGAGCAGCGTGAGCAGCTATGAATTTACCTGAACGGCCAACAACACCAGAATTTCCTGCGTACCAGTCATAGGTAACATCAGATTTTCCGTAGTTTTGTAACACTTGATTTAAATAAACAGCAAATTGAGCTTATTGCTAATTCGACTGATTTTCACAAGATCATTACAGGTTTTAAATACTTATGTAAAAAAAACATCCCATGGAAGAACAAATGTTACAGAAAGGCAAGTGAAATGTATTAAAAAATTACCCCAATGAAGGAATTTCTCCTTTTAATTGTGAAGCCCAAGTTTCTAATCGCGAATCAGTTAGATCAGACTCACTATCTTCATCAAGTGGTAATCCACAAAAGCTTTCACCTATAACACTCTTTGACTCATCAAATGTATATGAAGACTTGTCAACATAGCCGACCATTTCGGCACCAGCTTTTGCAAAATAACTGTGCAATTCTTCCATTGCATCGCAATAATTTTCTGTATAGGTGGATGAATCACCTAAGCCAAAAATAGCCACTTTTTTACCTGACAAACTTAGTTCACCAATATCTTCTAATATTGAATCCCAAGCAGTTCCAGATCTTTCTTCATCAGCACCAGTATTCCATGTGGGAATGCCACATATAATTCCATCAAGACTTTCAAACTCAGAAAGGTCATCAACATCGGATACATCCTTAGGCGATTCTGCTGAAGAAATAAAATTGTGAAGACGATCTGCTACATCTTCGGTTTTTCCAGTTGTAGTTGCGTAATAAATTCCTACAGTCATAACTTCAATTTGTTTACCTTAAAATAATAAAATCAAAATACGATAAATTAATTTCTATAAAAACTTTTTCATGTAAATTTTTATACAAATTTACGTAAGAAAAATCCTTAACTACTAATTTAACTTGATGAGAATCTAATTATGAGCATCAAAAAGCAAAAAGATAACCTAAATAAGATAATTAAAGATTTTAATTTTTTTGGGTCGAAAAAATATAAGTTAATTGTTTTATTAGGACTATTGGGTGATTTTGATAGTCTTGAATACGCAATAAATTTAAAAAATTTTATAGATTATAATCCTAGTAAAAATGTAGATATTTTTGTAATAGCAATTGGAAGTGATGCCGGCAAAGAAAAATTTTGTAACTTTACAGGATTTCCTTATAAGAATTTAGAAGTTGTTAATGATAATAAAATTCATCAAAAGCTTATGGTCTCAAAAGGAGTGGATATAGGTTTAGGCGGTTGGGTTAATATGTTGATAATGTTATCAGGAATATACTCACTAAAAACTATAAAGGAGGTTATCAGAGGCTATACAGGTGATAGAAATTCAAAACAAATTTTTTCTGATGAAGATCAAATAAACCTCCTTAATTTAATTAAATTTTCTGGAAGTTTTTTTAAATCTACTTGTGGAGATGGTTATTTAAGACCTTTTGAACTGGCTACCTATAGATTAAATAACATGATAGAAATTCTAAAAAACTGGAATGACTATATCCTTGATAATAAGTATTTACCTCAAAGGGGGGCTTCATTCCTTCTAAATAATAAAGATCAAATTATTTATAAATATTTTTCCAATGATGTGCTCGGTTATTCCTCTAAAATGGAAGATCCTGTAGCTTTTTTAACTGAGAAATGTAGATAATGAATTTTCTAAATATTGAATTTTTCGGATATTTTGCAGCAATCTTAACTACAGCTGCATTTTTACCTCAATTAATAAAAACTTTAAAGACTAAACAGGCGCAAGATGTCTCATTAACAACATTAATAATGTTTATTTGTGGGGTAGGTTCTTGGATTATCTATGGATATAAAATTTCCTCATCGCCTATTCTGATAGCAAATATAATAACTTTTATACTGAATTTATTTATCTTAATTTCAAAATTATATTATTCTAAAAATAATGACTAGTGGTGATTTTTATTTAAAAATATTTTTTTACCTAAATAATGTTTAAATAATGTCTAACATAAAAGAAAAAAATTAGTTTTGAAATCTTCGAAATGCTGGGTTTGGTTTAAAGGAAATCTCAATGAAGGTGGTTACTGGAAAGAAGGTTTCAGCTGCACATTTGATGAGAAACCTGGAATATTAATAGAAAGTCCTTCTTATGTAACCTGTAGAGTTCCTAATTGGCGCGTTCTTACAAAAGAGCCTGAAGACTTAACAAAAATGCCCTTAATTCCAGATAATGCAATTTGGAAAATAATTTAGATCAAATTCCTAGGAAAAAACACTGCAAATTACTCCAAAAGGTAAAATTGATTTATTCAAATAAATTAATACTATTTACGCACTTTTTATAAATATTATTCCATTCTTAATTTTTGGTTTTTTTATTGGAAAAAGAAAACCAAAACTTTCAGAATCTATAGCTATACCTCTTATTAAATATGGTATACCTCTAAGCGTTATGGGACTGCTATTAAAAGAAGGAATTGATATGGATTTAATTAGAACTGCTTTAATTGCTTTTTTTTCAATTGGTTTTTTAATAGTTCTAATTAATTTTTTTCCAATTTTCAAGACAAGATTACCAAATTACTCTTTACAATTAGCTGGTTTAATAGGAAATACTTCATTTCTTGGCATACCAATTGCTATAGCACTTCTTCCCTCAAGCACTATTAATCTTACTATAGGCTTTGATTTGGGAACAACACTCTTTGCTTGGATCTTTGGACCTTTCTTTCTTCAAAAAAAAACAACCTCAAATACAAAATTAAATTTTAGAGAACTTTTAGAAGCGATACTAAATAGCCCTGCATCAAAAGGAATAATAGGAGTGTTGATTGTGTACCTCGTTGGGTTGGAAAGCGTTTTAGGAGAGTATCTATGGATTCCGGCTAGAATAGTAATATTTCTAGCAATAATAGTTGTAGGTACAAGACTTGGAATAATAACAAATAACAAAACTAGATCTTTTAATTTAAATAAGGAGATTAAATATTCAATAATAATGAAATTATTTATTTTGCCTTTAATTATATTTTTTGTTAGTAAAATTTTTAATTTTAATTTAAACGAGACCTCAGCAGTGGTACTTCAGGCAGGGACACCATCAGCTGTATCAACAATCTTAATGGCTGAGGCATACAAAACTAAGCAAAAGATTGCAGCTAAAATACTCTTTACAACCACATTAATTTCAATTATTACGATACCTATTTTATCATTTCTACTAAAGGCATCTCACCAGAATTAAATATTATTCAAAAATAATTAGGTAATTTTATTTGTTGCCAACAACACGTTTTATGAATATTGTAAATAATATGTCCGGATAATTACATAATGTCTTAAGATTCATAGTATGAAGTCAGTAAATCCTAAAAATGAATATATCCCATTAGATCTTAAAATCTCCGTGAGAAGAGATACTTTAAGGCTTATTTCAGAAATGGCTCGAGATATGGGGATAAGTATCAATGAGGTTTTCAGTTTTTTGGCAGAGGACTCTGTAATAGATCTAGAATTACTAGAAAATTTAGATAATATAGAAATTCCAAATAAATGTAGTTTGGATGATCTTAAGAATGAAATTCTTAAAAAAAAGCTTTGTTAAAATTTTTCTACTTTTTTATTTCTCCAGTTAGGTTCAAAACCATTATTTAGCAGAGTAATCGCTTGAGCATTTAAATCAGTTTTTTTGATCCTCCAGAGATTATAAATTCCATAGACACCTAATTTTTGATGATTAATATTTGACCAATACTTTTCTTTAGAGGAATATTTGTCTATGACGACCAAAAAGGATTCACTATCGTAGTTAGGTTTATCTCGAAAATTGAATCTCTTGTCGAATTTAAATCTCTCGAATAAATTAACTACTCCCTCTGCGGCACTAGATTCATAAAAGACAATCTGTTTGGCATAAAAATGCAATGATGGTTTCCTTATTCCAATCATTGCAAGTGTTTCACCACCCTGTCGAACATTTAAAATTTGCTTAGAGATATTGCGTATAGGTAATTGTCTGGAGATGTCTCCTAATTTTCTTATAGGGGGCATCAAAAAGGTTTGTCCAAGAAGTAAAAATATTTGAAGATAAAGAAAAGTGTTTTGAGATCTAATTATTAACAAGACAATTCCAATAACAGTAAAAGTAAAGAAAATTAATCTTGCTTTAAGAATTATTCCAGAAGTTAATAAGTTTGAAGCAAGATTTGGCATCTCAGGATCATCTATTAAACCTAACCAAACATCTGATAAAAAAAATGTTATCGAAAAGCCAAACAAAATTAAAATGTTAAAAATCCATAAATATGAATAAGTTCTTTTTTGATTTTGTAATTTGATAAAACTATTACTTATCAGAATCGCAGCGGCAGGGGTAGCAGGAAGCCAATAGCTAGGAAGTTTTGTGGCAGAAATACTAAAGAAAACAAGAACTGAGCCTAACCAACATAACGAAAAAATAAATAAACTTTCAGAAGTCTTGAAACCTTCTTGAAAACTAGTTTTTATATCCTTAAAACTTTCAAATATTCCATAAAACAAAAAAGGAGTAAATGGTAATGACCCTATAATCATTATGTAAAAGAAGAACCATATAGGCTCAGCATGATTATTAACTACTGATGTATACCTCTGAAAATTGTGATAACCAAAAAAACTATCCCAAAAAGGTTTTCCTTCCTTAATAAGTTCTAATACATACCAAGGTAAGCTTATTAAAATTGTAATCAACAAACCCCTTTTAGGTTTTATTTTGTGAAGTAAATTCTTCCAATCTTTTTGAGTTAATAAAAAAGATGAAATAGTCAAAGCTGCAAGGACAAAAGCGACAGGTCCTTTGGTTAAAATTGCCAGCCCCAAAAAAAACCACGGAAAAATACAATGATCCATTTTAGAGCAAACCATTTTTCTCCAAAACAAAATAAGACTTATCCCTAAAGTCCCGCATAAAAGAGCATCACTTACTGCAGTTCTACTCCAAACAATTATTAATGGAGACAAAGCAAAACCAAGAGATGCAACTATCGGAGTAAATTTTTTCTTTTCACCCTTTTGAGGCCAACAATACATTGTATCCCCAATCAGTAACATCAAAAATAATGATGCTAATGCCGAAGGAAGTCTCGCTGAAATCGTCCCTAAACTGTCCCATATTTCATTATTGGGTAGTGAATAGCATAGTGCCATTAGCCAATAGAACAATGGTGGTTTGTCAAATCTGAACATCCCATTTACTTTTGGAGTTAACCAATCACCAGATTCACTCATTGCTCTTCCTGCTGCGGCAAAAAGAGGAGGGGTTTCATCTACTAATCCAGTAGAACCTAAACCTAAAAGGAAAACTAATATCCCAAAAATTAAAATTACAAAAAGATTTAACAACCTTTTTTTAAAATTAATGTTTATCATTTATTAGAATTTTGAATTTGATTATCCTCTATAACCGTATTAAGCCAGCTCACAACTTTACCCGCAAATATATTTGAAGAAGCATTATTCTCTACCCATTTTCTACAATTTTTTCGGTCAATTTTATTAATAATCTTCAAGTAACTTAGAAGACTCTCTTTATTATCAGGTTCTGCGAGGTAACCTGTTTTACCATGCTGGATGATTTCACTCGGCCCTCCCCTTTTATAAGCCACAACAGGCACCCCACATGCTAAAGCTTCAACTACTACATTTCCATAAGCCTCGTTCCATTTAGGAGTATTTAAGAGTGCTCTACAAATACCAAGTTCTTTTTGTAACTGATCAGTATTTAAAAAACCCTTCCATTTTAAAATCCCTGGAGAGAACATTTTTTCTATTTTTAATGCATATGATTGATCTTGAACGATTCCCCAAACATTAAGTTTTTCTCCAAGTGCGTTAGCCACATATACTGCATCCTCTAAACCCTTCTCTGGAGCTACTCTTCCTACCCAACCTAGGGGTCCATTCTGACATTCTTGAAAAATATAATTTTTTAATTCAAATCCATTTCCTAAAACAATTGGATTTTTAATAAAAGGGTAATCGGAAGC
>QCTB01000019.1 GCA_003209055.1 Prochlorococcus sp. AG-670-O13 | reverse complement strand
AATATGGAGTCTCCAGGATCTCTCATGATAAATTTATTAGGCTTAAAAAAAAGATTTCCTTTGTCAATTGAAAAAAGGGTAGAACTATTATCTCAAATCAAAGGTTCTAATCTTCATTGGTATGGAAAATCTAAGGAAATTGTTGGAAGAAAAATGGCTCACATAACGTTTTTACTTAATGAAAAAGATCATATTAAAAGAGATAAAAAAGCTAAAGAAATTTTAAATAAGGTGAGAGATATTTGGCCATCTCCAAATGACTAAAGAAATAAGTTAAAATTTAAGTACTGGATCTTTGGTCAAGTTCTTCTTTATGTGCTCTGATCTGACTCTTTTTCGACTTGAGGAGACTGTCGTGATGTAGACGTAAACCAATCCTGTAATTGGAAACGAAAGCCCACTTTGACTCCTCTTCTGGCTTTTCCAGGTCGATGCATCAGAGAACTGACGGGGATTCGGTGTACCTCTGAGAACTGTTGTAATGACTGCTTTCTTGGAGGTATTTTACCTCTTAGTAATAGGTGGTCCTAGCAAATTCTCATACCACGAGGTCTTACCATGTTTACATATTGAAATTAATATATCTCAAATCTCCTACATAATAATTGCTTTGAAATAAAGAAACAGATCGCTAGAAATATAAATGATTAGTTATTAAATGATAAAAAAGGGATGAACTATGACACCAATTAAAAAAATATAAAATTTATTATTAGCTATAAAGTACTTGACGAACCACTATCAATCCATTTATATTTATAGTACATATGTATTACTAGCTAATGACTTTAGGAGGAGCTAATGTTTGGTCTAATTTTTCTTATGGCAGTATTGTTAACACCCCAAATGGCTGGCTTCTTCAGCCTCAAGGGCAGTATTTAATATTGTTCGAAAGATGTAAGAAATCTGCACGAAAAAATATTAAAGTCTATACACATCTTTTCTATGCAAACGAACTTGGAGAACCTGGACGACTTAAAAACACAAGACTTCATGATCTTGACTCTGCTTTTGAAACATGGAATGAATTGACAGCTGGAGGTTGGACTGAAGTTACAAATCAATTTCAAGAAACTGCATGAAGGAACCAAAACAATGGGACTATTTAAAGGAAGATACATTAACAAGAAAACGAAAAAAGATATGTATTACTTGCAATCACTTTCGTTACAACACGAACGAGGATTTTGCCACTATCTTGATCTGTCCAATTCACGAAAAACGTATTCCGCAGGGTGATCACTTATTGAAGGGATGTAGATGTTGGAGAAAAAATAGAACCATCTTTGCGCCTGAAGCTGCTTAACAAAAAGCATTATTTATATATATTTATGCTTAAATATCATTCATTCCTTATTATTTACTAAATGCCTTATTCAGAAACAAAAGTAATTATTGGTGGTCTAGCCCATATCCCAGTACTTATTTTTCTTTTTAATTTCATTAAAAATAAATTTGAAACGAGGGCTCAATCATCTTCTATTACTTGATGCGTTTCTTTATCAGCTGTATTTAAAATTACCCATCTAATTTATCTGGGTAATCTTTTAAAACTTAAGTCATCTTTTAAGGTGGAATTTCCTCTTGATATTCTAAATATAAATCAAAAAAAATTATCCATAAATTTTTTGCTGTAGAAGAAATAAATTCATACTATGATATTCCTATGAGAATTTGCTTTTTTAAAAAATCAAGTTTTATTTGCTTTAAATATTTAGTTCCAGATTATAATTGAAATCAACAGAAAAAGATTCAAAATTCTTATCATTTAAAAGGTAACAAATTTGATCATATCTTTTCTTGCAAGTAAAAGATCAAAAGTAATATTAGGAATTTTTTTTATGGCTTTCTGCTTCGGTGAAATATCAAAAAAAGTTATTAGCAATCCAACAGGAGATTGTATAAAGGATGTACAGGCAATGTTTATTAGAAGTAAATAAACATATAAATGTTTTAAATAAATCCAGGAATTATCCAGCCAAAAAAACTATAATTAACAACTAATGCTAATAGACCAACCATAGCTAATCTACCATTTGTTATCTCGGCATTTTTCCAGTAACTTTTTCTTGAGTTATTCATTTTGGTTGATGTTTGATCTGTAGAAAAATTAGGCTCTAGTGGCTCTTGTAACCTTTTTAATGTGTATAACGTAAATTGAAAAGTTATAACTACTAGAACAATAATGAAACCAGTAAGTGGGTCCATTGGATTAAACAATACCTGGGATAATTTGACCAGTTGTTAAATATGCACCAACTGCAGCAATGAAGCCAAGCATTGCGAATCTCCCGTTAAGTTTTTCAGCTACGATTTTTTCTTTTTCTATTTCCTTTAATTTTGTCATTTTAATAAGAATAATTATTAATTAATGTAACACATATATTAATTAATGTAAATAATACTGTTGAAATAAACTTATTTATTGTTTTTCTGTAGCAGAAATGTATTATTATTGTTCAATTTTATTGATTCATATCTTAAATTGGTAATAGGAATCAATAATTAGTTGCCAAACAGCATAATTCAATACTTATTTTTTATTTACTTCAGGAAGATAAAACTTGTTTCCCAGCGTGTAACCAATAGACATTAATACTAAACCTATGAGTTGTGGTAGATGTGCATTTGCTAAAGAAATTTTATCCATTTTAAGATATGTTAAACAATCATAATAAGTGTTAATTATTTATTATGTAGGATTACATTAAATGTTTGAGACATTCTTTGCTTAATTATTCGATTTCACCAGATTTTTTTAACGAATTAACAATCCTCTCCTTTTCTGTGTTTAGATTTTCTAATGCTGATTTAGTAAATTGTTCTTTTGCTTCAAATTTGGCTGATCTTATTATTTTTTTATTTGGAAATTTCTTTCTGGGTTCTGACTTCATTTTAAATTCTTTTCTTGGAGGATATTAAAAGAAAATATTTTTAATTAAAGTATGAATTTTTACAAAAATTTAGTTCATAATATTTATTTACATTAAAAATTATTAGATTTATCTAATTATTTAAATTAGTTTTTGAGATCTGAAAATTTTTTATAAGAAATCTCTTATAAAATATATTTATTTTGAAAAAAATTATTTTGATCATTCTTTAGGGAGCCTCAACCAACCACTAGTCCAAGTTGATTTTAGAGTAGTCCAAGAAATTCTTTTGATATCTTTCTTATTTTTTGTCGGAAATAAATCTACCCATCTTTTATCAGATTTACCTCCATAGGCCTTGACTTGAAAATGACGATGCCCTTCTATTGTTTTGGGTGCTGTCCAGCAATTTGTGGGTGGCCATTTCATATGAGAATTTTGATTTAAATATTTTTTATAAACTACTATTGCCCGTTAAAACTAAGCCATAGTATGCAACAGTTCCAAGAATCAAAACTATACCCAATATGCGAATAATCATTTTTTAACTTTTATATAATTTTTGAATAATATTAAAAAAAAAACAATGAGTAAAAGAATTGTATTAATTTTTAATTAGTTTTTTAAAAGTCTTTCGTTACTTAATATCATTTTTGTGATTCCTTGCCATTGAGTGGCATGATTCTGAATGCCACTCTTTTTGAATTCTTCCAATGAAATCATAAATAAAAGTATCAGGACATTCTGTTACTTCTTGAAGCTCAGAAAGTTCCCCTTTAATAAATTCATAAGCACTTGAAATTATTCCAATATTTTGTTCATAGGTAGGTTCCCAAGTCTTAAATTCATTTTTCATGTTTTTTCAGCTAATATCTAATCTTCTACGATATCGTAATAGGTAATATCTTCGTAATCAGCATCTGAGCAGCATATATCCCCATATAACTTATCTAACAAATCATATGCATCTGCGTAATTTGAAAAAGTTTGTGAAGTGAAATCATCTTCTTTACCATCGATTCTTATAATTTTATAAATCATGAAAACCTAACTCTCTAAATCCTATCTAATAAATTTATACTAAAACGTATATTTTTTATTTAAGAGTTTTAGGGTAGAGCTTACTAATTTTGTCTTTTTGTTTTTCTAATTTCTTTTTTTTATAATTTTCCGACATTCTTTTTCTAATAATTAATTGTGGGATTAGCCATATCAATGCTATTGCAATAGCCATAAAAGCTGGATTTCTCCATGTAAGTCTAATTATTTCTTGAGTAAATTCATGATTTAAAATATCCATAATTTAATCCTCAGAAAGTAATTCATTATTTGGAAATTTAGCTTTAATTTTTAAAAGATATTCTTGTAAATTTTCTTTTTTATCTGTACACATCTTTTCTAATGAATTTTCCATATATTGGTTTAAACCTTTGCCCTCTAATCCTAATGACTTTGTACCTGATGCATACATCATTACTAATAATACTTTCGCTTCTTTCTCAGTCATCCAAGCATGCGATGCTATTAATCTATAAATTCTATCTAATGGACTTTTGCTTTCTGACATTCTTAAACTATAGTTAAAAACTATTCTATTAAACTTAATGTATGAGAAATCTACTTTAATTTTTGAAGCTTTAGAAATTATAATATTTAAAATTTTCTTAAATATGTCGACTTATCTTATTACTGGTTCAAATAGAGGAATTGGATTGGAATTATGTAGGCAAATTACGGCGAGAGGTGATGAAGTAATAGCAACATGTAGAAAGGCTTCTTCAGAATTAAAAAACTTAGGTGTAAGAATTGAAGAAAATGTGGATATTGCTTCAGAATTTTCAATAACAAATTTGAGGCGAAATTTGTCAGGGATCGAATTAGATTGTTTAATTCATAATGCAGGTATCTATGAATATAATTCACTTGATAATTTGGATCAGCAAAGTATCATTCGTCAATTTGTAGTAAATGCGTTAAGTCCACTTTCTTTGACCAAATCTCTAAAAGGTCTCTTAAAAAAATCTTCTAAGATTGCTTTTATCACTAGTAGAATGGGATCTATTGGTGATAATTCATCAGGTAGTTCCTATGGTTATAGGATGTCTAAAGTCGCACTATCGATGGCAGCTAAATCACTTTCAATAGATTTTTTAAAAAAAGAAATTTATGTAGCTATTTTGCATCCAGGATTTGTAAGTACACGTATGACAGGATTCACAAGAAATGCAATAACTACAGAAGAATCGGCAAATGGTTTGTTAAAACGTATTGACTCTCTTAATAAAAATAATACTGGCACATTTTGGCATAGTAATGGTGAAATTTTGCCTTGGTAGATTTTATTTATTTTCTTGAATAAAAGCTTAAGAAATATGATTTGTTAAAAAAGTTTTAAATTTTAATAAATCTAGTTTCTTTGTTTAATCATTTTGGTTATGTTTAGAGAAATATTTAGTAAAGGAGGTGATTCATTGTCGTATCTACCGAAAATTACGGTTACAAAAGAGGCCGTGAAATCAGTATCTACAAGCTGTTCATTGGTCTCTTATTCTTTGATAAAGAAGAAAGGTTTTATTATTAATAGATTTATATAAAAATCTAAATATATGTATATTTAAAGCTCTGTCACTCATGAATTGGCAGAGCTTTTTTATTTTTTCTTAGTGAATTGAAAAAAGTTTATTTATTAATATCTTTCTTTCTAAGGGTGTTTTTTTCCAAAAAATTTATCCTCCTTTCTTAGAATTGTCCGACCCTTTGGCCCTAAATCCTTTTTATAAATTATTTATCCTTGTTTATCTATCTCTTTGTCATTTCATTACTTAATAAATTTTTAAAATTTTATGAGATGAGTAAAAACCAGTTGATGTTAATTATTTTATTTTTCCAAAGTATATCAAAGCTAAAAATGAAATCGTACTAACAATTGCTATTAGATACCAACCTGATGATGAGTAGCTGGAAATTTCCGACATTTATTATGATGATTTTTCTGAAGATTTAACTATTTGGGAAAAAATTATTAGTGATACTAATAAAATTATTAGAAGTATGAAAGTTATGTTCATTTATAGAAAGATACTTAATATAAGAAAAATAATCCCAATAACTACAGCAATGATTGCCCCATCTACTAATAGGTCTTTCCATGTGTAACTATTTAGCATTTTTATTTTATCCTCCTCACTCATTAAATTCTCAAGCCATGTCCAATCCAAAATTTGCGTCAAAGCTATAGCAAATATTAAATGCCCAACCAAAATACCAATTAAGTCAATACGAGAAATTTCTCTAGAAAAACTTGTGATAATAAAAATTTCCACTATTTTTTGTCTTTATTAGATAAAGCACCGCCTTCCTCCTTATATTTATCCCAAGCTTCGCTTATTTTAGCTTTTGAAAAGCTTTCTTTACTTTCCTTTATTTTGTTTTTTAGCCCATTAAAACTATTAGTAAGCTCTTTTTTTGTTGGCTCATCAAGAAATTTTGAAGTAAGTTTCCATAGATACCAGCTACTTGCTGCGAGTAAGATTAAACCTAATAATTGCATAAACTTTGTTTTTTATAATCCTACAACTATTTAAATGGAATAGATATTTATTAACTGATAAAAAATTAGAATTTATTGTTTTAATGATTTGAATTTATCTCTAAAACTTTAGCCAGTGAAAAAAAATTCTTTCTAACAACCATATTGTTAAACCACCTTCAATAAAGGCTAGCCAATACATCCCATAATCTGAAAAACCCATTTGCTCCTTTACCGTACTAATTAACTTTTTATGTGATTGAATGAGATTCTTCATTTTTAATTAAATTTTTTAGGAGTTAAAATCTTTGAATCTTTTCAATTAAAAAGCCTTTCCCGTAACAGGAAAGACAAGTTCGTGCTTCTTCTAAGGAGATTCTTAGGTAGCCTGAACCATTGCATTTAATACAATTAGTCTTTACTTTTGAATAGATTTTAGAATTGATTTTAGCAGCTCTATTCAAATAAGAAACAGTTTCTTTACGACCATTTGCTTTGTCTGCTTTGTTTAAAAGCTTCTTATATTTAACTTTTAATTCTTTTATGGACATAGGTTTGCACTGAGAATTGAATTGAGTTATGTCTTTGGTTGGTTAGAAAAAAATTATGCATTTTCCTTAAATTCAACAAAAAATATTTTTATCTAATCTCATTATGAGATATTAATAATATAACCACTATTAACTACTACCGTTAAGATTTTAGATTAAATATAATTTGATTTTATGCAAAATTAATATTTTTAATTATCGATCTATTATTAGCGAGTTTATTGGAAGTTAAAAAAAATACTATAAGATCAAGCAACTCTATATGATCCAGTTGGCCTTTTTAGACTTTTTAATAATCGATCATTTTCATCAGTCAAAATATCAAGATTTGATTTCTTAAAATTTTTTTGAGTTTTCGACGGCAAGTTTTTTTGAATTAATTTTTGAGGCATCAAATTTAAAATTCTTTTAGAATCAAATCTTGATAATATCGTCACTAAAAAAAATCCGCGTGACATATTTTACAAGAAAACCTTATATTTGATTTCGCACATAGAAAAGTGAATTAAATCTACAAGCTGTGGAAAAACCTGTTGAAAAAGGGTTAAAAAGTGGATAACTCCTCGGGATCATGGTCAAAACTAGGTTCTTCGGTATATTTTCTAAGTATTAATACTTTATCAATTTATGGTTAAATATAGTTTAATAATCAATTAAACTTACTGAAATAACAAAGGGATCATTACTTTTTTATTAAAAAGTTATTAAATTATAAAACAAAATTTTGGTTTGAAAGAAACATATTTTTTTATTTAAAACATGTTTCAAAATGAAAATTTTAGTAATGAATAATATTTACAAATTTTATTAATTTAGAAATTATTTTAATTTTGGAAAAAATGTTTAATTCGGTTTTCTCTCTGGTTAATTTATTTCATTTAGAAAATCAATCGAATAGATTATTCGAGAATAATTAAATTAAAATGTCAGAAGAAAAAAAAGACTCTAGAAAATGTGGCGATAAGAAAAAAATTATGGTCACTTATGGTTTTATTCAACTTGGTTCAAGTTTCGTATCTGCAATAGCTTTGGCGGCAATAGCATTTGGTTTTTGCTCTATTAAGAAAGAATCTAAAGTATTTAATAACTGTGTAACTGAAGTCATTGAAAATGGTAGTACCAACGCAGAGGCTGTTAGATACTGCAACGGGGGCAATTGAATTATTAAAATTAAATGAATCCTACTCATAGTTTTATACTTGATTTTTTAAAAAATGAGCCAATAGGTGAAACAATTCATTTCGTTTGGTATATAACAGATATTGGTATTGCTGCCCTTTTTAAGGAAAATAAAAATTTAAAGATTTATAATTTAAATGTTGAAAAAGAGGCCAAAAATATAAGTCTTGATATTAGTAAAGAAGAAAAAGAATATTGTGAAATTGGGGATAAAAAACTTTTTTTATTTTACTCTTAATTTTAATAGGTTAAATCAATATGAAGGTTCTAAATTATGAACCGACTCCTTTACGCTACTTTCACTAATTATTTCAAAAGTTAGGTCGTCATGCATAGCATTTATGTAAGAGGTATAAAGCTTGCCCCATACGAATTCAAAGTCATCTTTACTTAGATTTTTAAAGAGAATTTCTCCTTTAAAGTAAATGTGATACGAATCAAACATCATAAAAAATTATTCTGCTCTTTTTTAACGCAGCTATATATCCTTGACGTATTGATAGCTACTAAAAGTAAATTAAAAAACTTATTAATGCTTCTTTAATCCATACGTGTATTCATTTTTTGCTTTTTAAATAATGACACAGTCTCATCAAGATCTAAACAAGGTTGAATATTAATATCCATTAGCCTCCTCCAAGGATGCCATTGTTTCCATATTGTTTCTAGGGAATCTGCACTAACAACGGAATGACCAATTCCATTTTGTACCATAAAGATCCATGAATGAACTTCATAATTTTCAGGCCTATTTTGAGGTCCTCCTGATTCATACCAATTAAGAAGCATCTCTCCACCCTCCTCTTGATCTTCTCCATCAGTGAATTCATAGGAGATTAAATACCTTTGCATAAAATTTTCAATTTTAATTATCCTAACTCGATAATAAGATATTGACTTTCAATTATCACATTGCTAAAAATCCTATAGAAGTAAATAAAATCGATGTTCCAAAGAATAGAAAAAATTAAAAATAATATTTTAAGTAATGTCTTATTTATAAATAAAACAATTTTTGAATATTTTCAAAATCATGACCTTTTTGTATAGTTTGAAGCATGTAAAATTTTGACTTAAATTTTTTCTTATAAAGATTTATAATATTAGTAAATATAAACGGTTGATAAAAGATTATGAGTAGTAAGGAAAATAATTATAATGGAACTGGGAATTTAGAATACGAGGAAATTCTCGAGGAAGAAATAATAAATTCATACGAAAAAAAGTTTGAAGCAGATCATGATATAGATAAAAAAGATAACAGATTTAATAGGCTAAAAAGGACTCCTCTCGAAATAATAAATAGATTACTTTTTTTTTCTTTTCTAGGGAGTTTTATCTTTTCATTCTTTTTAGCTTATACAGAAAATAAAATTTGGTTCCTTCTTTATATAGTAAGTGCCTTTTCATGTATTCTCTATACTCCAAACAGAAAAGCTCTTAAGGAATTAATAGCTGCCTGGCCTAATATAGAAGATCTGATTAAAGGAAGAAGTTTATGGAGGGAAGACAAATAAATTATGAATCCAATTAATTTTTTTAAAAAGTGGTTATTAAATATTCTTGTTCCTTATGTTGAGGGAACTCAAAAGAAAAAAGAGAAGAAATAAATGAATGTTATGGGTATTGGGATAATTATTGAACTCTTTTTATTAATTGGGGTTGTGTTTTGGATAAGAAAATTGATAAGTAATCAAACTAGACAACCATCCTTATCGAAAAAGATTATCAAAAATCTAAAGTTTTAAAATATCTAAAAATAAATAATTTTTTCAGAAAGATCTAATGGTTCAGGAAAATTAGTTTTCTTTTTGCTCTCGCTTTGTATCAAAAATCAGTTAGAACATTGAAATAGTTTTTTATAAGATGACTTTTACTGCTCAAGGCCTTGCTCCAATAACAAATCCCTTAAATAGTGTTTTAGTGGAAAAGAAACTAATAAATGTTGATCAGAAATTTTTTCAACTCGTTTCTCTAGCAGAAGGATTACCCAGAACTGAAGTTATTGAGAGTGGTAAAAATTATTGGAGAGGTGTTTGTAGAAGTGCAATTTTTAGATTTCCAGATGATCTTGAGATATTAAAACTAGATGTAAGAAGTTATGTTGATAGATCCAAGGGGATAATTCAAATAAGATCAGCTGCAAGATTAGGTCAATCAGATTTAGGTGTTAATTTAAGAAGAGTAGAATATTTATTTAATCAATTAGAGAAAATTTAATTAGGTAATTAGTCTGATTTTTATTTAGTAAAGGTTTTTTTTAATTAATAGATGTGCTTTAATTCAAAAGAATATTTGAGGAGCCATGGTAAAAATAATTTTAATTGCAATTATTGTCGCTTTAGTATATTCACAACCTGATCTGCGTTTGACTGTAGCCGATTGGTTAAGATCAGCTTCTGATTTTCTAATTGAGTCAGTAAAAGTAAAACAATAAAAAAAATTTGTTTTTAGAGATTTAAATTACACCTGAAACAGAAAGCATTTGTTTGATGCAAAATGCGACAAAAATAAATATTAATATCCGACTAAATATGTATTTCACAAAATTAATAAATTCTTTTAGATACATAATAGAAAAATATTGTGAAATTTTTGAATAGTTAACGATAATAAGAGATATGAAGCTTAGATTATTTGAGTTCTATTTTATTAAAGACTACTTAAGACCTTGGTTTGGTCTTATTTATTCTTTATTCTTTCTGTTTTTTTTAGGTGCTATTGGGTATCGAATTACAGAAGGCTGGGAATGGGGTGATTGCTTATGGATGGTTTTAATCACCATAACCACTATTGGTTTTGGTGAAGTTCAACCATTAAGTCCTGAAGGGAGAATTATCACCGTTCTAATAATTGTTGGTGGATTAATTTTTATTCAATTTACCTTTCAAAAAGCTGTTAGATTATTTGAATCCGGCTATTTTCAAAGAGTAAATGAATTACGTTTTAAAAGAATTCTAAGAAAAATGGAAAATCATGTAATTTTGTGCGGATATGGGAGGGTAGGTCAGGAGATATCTAATCAAATAAAAACACAAAATATTCCGATAATAGTTGTAGAAAGCGATGAAGATAGAAAAAAGATTGCTGAAGATAATGGATTAGAAGTCCTTTGTGCCGATGCAACTCTTGATGAAACTTTAAAGTTAGCTGGATTAGATAAATGCAAAAGTTTGGTCGTTACCTTACCTAATGATGCCGCTAACTTATATGTTGTTTTAAGTGCTAAAGGGATAAGAAGTTCCATAAGAGTAATTGCAAGAGCTGGAACTGAAGAAGCTGCGAGTAAATTGAGATTAGCTGGTGCAAGTATAGTTGTAAGCCCTTACATTGCAGCTGGAAGAGCTATGGCTTCAATGGCTTTAAGACCAATAGCTATTGACTTCTTAGATTTATTGGCAGGAAGTGAATGTGAAATTGAAGAATTTGAATTAAGTAATGATATTAGCCTTTTTGAAACTGCAGAAAAGATAACTCTTTTAGAACTTGGAATAGGAAAAAAGAGTGGAGCTAAAATATTGGCAATAAAAGAAGATGAAAAGTTATTAACAAATCCTGGGGGTGATTTCTTACTTCAGCCAGGTCAGGTATTAATTGCATTTGGAAGTAAAGAACAATTAAATACTCTTAATGGACTTTTAGGAAATCTTGTAGTTTCATTTGAATTATTAAAATAATTTTAAAGAAATAAAATATGATGATGTTTACTTTTCATGACTTTCTTATACCTTTAACCCCTCTTAAAGTCTTTTACCTCATTTAGTAGTAGATTTATAAAGATATTCTTTTTTTAATGGAAGAGAAATTAGCTCTTTTCAAGAATCGAAAAAGATTCGGAATTGAAAAAAATATAGATATTATTTTTAAGAATACTGCTCTAGTCTTGTCTAGTTTTGTAGCGATCATACTTTTAGGAATTGTTTTAGTAGTCTTTTTTCAGTCATTTGAATCATTCTCAAGGTATGGTCTAAAGTTTCTTGTAACCTCTGAATGGAATCCAGTAAAAGATGAATATGGTGCATTTACTGCAATTTATGGAACATTAATAACCTCTTTTCTTTCATTATTGATAACTATTCCATTGGGGGTAGGAACCGCAATATTTATTACTGAGGATTTTGTTCCTAAAGTCTTTAGAGAAATAATAGGATCTTTTGTTGAACTTTTAGCTGCTATACCTTCAGTTGTATTGGGATTATGGGCAATATTTGTGATGGAACCTTTTTTTAGAACCTTTTTTATCTTTTTACATAATTTCTTTGGCTGGGTTCCTTTGTTTAGTACAGAACCTACTGGTAGGAATTCTTTGTTGGCGATATTGATTTTAGTAGTAATGCTATTACCAATAGTGACATCTATTGCTAGAGATTCGCTTAATCAAGTTCCTAAAAAACTTAGAAATGCCTCTTATGGAATTGGAGCTAGTAGGTGGAAAACAATTTTTTCAGTAATTTTGCCCGCTGCATTATCAGGAATTATGGCCGGAGTTTTGCTGGCTTTAGGTCGGGCTATGGGAGAAACTATGGCTGTCACAATGATTATCGGAAACTCTAATGCATTTAGTTGGTCTTTATTATCTCCTGGATATACTATTTCCTCCATGCTCGCAAATCAATTTGGAGAAGCTGATGGAAGTCAAGTTTCCTCATTGTTTTACGCAGCATTTGTTCTGATGATTTTGTCTTTGGTGGTAAATATCTTTGCTCAATGGCTAGTTAAGAAATTTAGTCTCAAATATTAGATATTATGAATTCACTTTTTTACCAGAAAAATTCATCTCGAAATATAGGAGATAAAGTTTTTACTACTTTGTCTTTGATTTGTGTAGTTATAGCAATACTTCCTTTGATATTTTTGGTAACTTATATTCTAATCAAAGGTGGAGCTCAGATAACTCCTGAGCTATTTACTTTAGAACCCAACCCTCCTGGAGATGATTTAGATGCAGGTGGAATTAACCCTGCTTTGATCGGGACTTTAATAATCACTACCATTGCTTCAATTATTGCGATACCAGTAGGTGTTGGTGGTGGTATATATTTAGCTGAATATTCAAAAGGAGGACTTTTTTCAAGGTTTATAAGATTTGGAGTTAATGTTTTAGCCGGTGTACCTTCAATAATTGCAGGTGTATTTATTTATGCCCTAATCGTTTCTACTAAAATTTTATTTGGAAGTATGTATAGTGGCTTGGCTGGAGGAATGGCACTTTCAATATTGATGCTGCCTTCTGTAATAAAAACAACTGATGAGGGTTTAAAGTTAGTACCAAACGAATTAAGATATGCCTCTCTTGGAGTTGGAGCGAGTATGTATACAACAATATTAAAAATAACTTTACCCTCTGCTTTCCGCTCTATAGCTACTGGTGTTGTACTAGGTATAGCTAGGGCTGCGGGGGAAACGGCTCCATTAATTTTTACAGCTTTATTCTCTTACTACTACATAACCGGATTTGGTGATTTGTTCTATGAGATGGGATCTCTTGCAGTTTTGATTTATAATTTCGCATTGGAACCATATGATGCTCAAAATCAACTCGCATGGGCAGCATCATTCATCCTTGTATTGTCTATTCTTTCAGTAAATATATTTTCAAGGATCTTAGCCGCATTAACTGAGAAGACTAAGAGGGTATGAAATGATTAAAAATACTAAAAAGGCACAAAAAAATAACATTTTATCTCTTGAGGATGTTTCTATTAGCTATGGGAAATTTGAAGCTGTAAAAAATATTTTTTGTAATTTCAAGAAAGGAGATATAACCTCTCTGATTGGACCTTCAGGTTGCGGTAAATCTACTGTTTTAAGATCTTTAAATAGGATGAATGATTTGATTCCTAATTGTTCTTTAAAAGGTACGGTTCTTTTTGATGGGACGAATATTTATGATAAAAGAGTTGATCCTGTCGAAGTTAGAAGAAGAATCGGGATGGTTTTTCAGCAACCTAATCCTTTTCCTAAATCTATTTACGAGAATATTGCATTTGGAGCAAGAATTAATGGATATGTTGGAGATATGGACAATTTAGTGGAACTTTCGCTTAAAAAGGCTGCTTTATGGAGTGAATGTAAGGATAAATTAAATGATAGTGGTTATTCCTTATCCGGAGGGCAACAACAAAGACTATGTATAGCAAGAACCATCGCAATTGAACCTGAAATAATACTTATGGACGAGCCATGCTCAGCATTAGATCCTATCTCAACTTTAAAAATAGAAGAAACAATGCACGAACTGAAGAAGAATTACACAATAATAATCGTTACTCATAATATGCAGCAGGCTCTAAGAGTTAGTGATATGACTGCTTTCTTTAATGCAATAGAATATGAAGATGGTGATGGAGGTAAGGTTGGATATCTTGCGGAATTCAATTCTACAAAGAAGATTTTTAGTTCTCCAAAGGAAAAAACTACTCAAGAATATATCTCAGGGAAATTCGGATAACTTTTATTTCTTACCCATAAAAGACGAATTTAAATTATTTGAGAGAATTAGCACTAGACAAACAGTATAAATACCTATATAGTAGTTTCGAATTACAAAAGTTAAATTTGAAAAACTTTCCTTATCTTCCTTTTTTAATCTTTGCAGGAGCGTTAATAACAACAGCGACTATAGGCTTACCAGTATTCACATCTTAAATTTTGAAATTTTTTTAAACTCTGATCTTATTTTGATTATGAATAAAGAAGATTTAACTTCAAGTCCTCATATATTATCAATAGATAGAAATTTTATTTGACTTTATAAAAAACAGAGTGAAGATAGGTTTATGTGTGAGTGAAAATTTGTTTTAAAACCATCATTTAAGTGATGTATTTCTAACTAATTAATTATGAATAAAACTCAAGAACAATTGGAAAAACTAAGAGAGGTCGCTGAGGCTTCTCTAACAAAGACAGAAGAACTACATAAAGTTTTAGCTCAAATAGAAGCACTTATGTCTAGAGAAGAAATGCAAAAAGTATCCAAAAAAAATAAATAGGAGATTAAGAATAAATATTCAAATTGTACTTTTTATTACATCTGTACAATATGAAATTCGTTATTAATTAATCAACAGAACCCGTTCCAAAGTTTCTGTCAGGTCTCGAGGTCTTACCTTCTATAAGTAAAAGACCTCTTTTTATTTGAAATTACTTAAGAAATAAACTTTAACTAAATATTTTTGGAATTAATTTATAACCTTATTAATTTCCTTCTTACAAACATTTACATCGAAAGATTCAGTGCCAACAATTTCTAGTCCTGTTTTTTCAGTCACTTTAACAGTAGCATTGCATTCATCTTGTTTAAGAGCCATGTAGCTAGGTTTTTTATTATTTAGTTCTATATCAGTTTCGGGTTCAAGATCAATATCTTTTTCATATTGCTCCATTACAAGTGTTAGGGCTTCAATCTCTACAGAAAAGTTCTCATTAGCATTTAACCCAAATGGAAAAAAAAATACATTAAATATAAGGATATTTATTAATCTTTTCATTATTAAAAGTTAAGTCTATTTTTTTTATAACGTAATTATTAGTCTATGGAAAGGGTAAACAATTTTATATTTTTTTTTCTTTCAGGAAATCTATTAATCATGAATTAATTTTAATCATATAAAATCTACTAATTTTAAAATAATAATGTGATTTATATGTATAAAAAAGTACTTTAAAATGAGAGATTTAATTATTATTATTATTATTAATTTCTATAGAGTTTATAATTCAATAATTTCTTTTTCAGAAATAATTGCCCATTTTCTAAATGAAGTCTTACATGGATATCCTCCCGTAAGATCTCCAAATGCTGGTAGGTATAATATATTATTTTTTTGATCCATAGCAAAACATTTAAAGGATAATTTATCTTGTGAATTTTTTAAAAATGTTTTTGGATGATAGTGTCCGCAAATATTTAAAATATTTTTCTCATATTTAGCTATTGGCTCGTGACTAAATATAAAATTACTCGATCTTTTATAATCAAGAGATCTTATATTTTTGACTTTGCAACCGATATCATGGTTACCAACAATCAGTTCAATTTTAATATTTAATGCTTCTGAAAGATTTTCTACATTACTCTTTAAAGACTCACTAATTGAATATTTACTATGAAATAAATCTCCCAAAATAATTAATTTTTTTGGGTTATTGTTTTTAACAATATTTTTTATTCTTGATAAGTTTTGCTGATCTGAATTATTTGTAAGAGGAATACCATTCTGTTGAAAATATTCTGCTTTACCAAGATGTATGTCAGATATTAATAATTCACTTGTTTGAGGCAAAAGTAATGCTTTTGAAGGTAGCATCTCCAGTAAGGAATTCCCCCAACTCATTGAAAAAGATGTATTTTGCATTTAACTATTATATTTTTTTATCAGTTTTTCAACTCTTTTTTCTATAGATTCATTGCTTAATGTATTTTTAAGTCTTTCAACTAATAAAGGAAAAGCAAATGGACTTGGAGTTTTAGTCTCGTTTAATATTATTTTTAAATTTGATAATCTTTCTAAAGAATTAGTAATTCGTTTATTTTCTAATTGGTATTCTTTAACTTCTTCATGTGCTTGTTTGATTAGTAGATGATCTTCTTCATATTTAGTAAATACATCATAAAAAAGACTTGAACTTATTTGTATTTGAGATGAACTTTTTGCTTTGGTGGGATTATTTTGATTAACTAATCCACTTATTTGAGCAATGTTTTTAAATCTTCTCTTTGTTAATTCTGAAAAATTTATTGCATTTTCTAAATCTTCCTCTAAGTTTTTATTTTCTATAAAATATGAAAATTCTTTCTCAATAATTGAAAAGTCATAATTTTCCGAAGTTGTTAGGCTAAATCCAAAATCATTTGCAGAAATACTAAATGTAGATTGCTTTTTATTAGCAAATCTTAAAGCCCACAGAAAAGCAATTCCTTCATTAACAAATTTTCCATCAAGTGTAAAAACAAAAAGACTTGTTATTTCTTTAGTTTTATAGATTTCAATAAGTAGTTGATTCCTTTTAGGAATATCTGAAAGATTTTTCTGTTTTTTTAAAATTGGAAGTAATGAGTTTAATTCTTTATTAATATATTGATTATCATTTTCTAAGTTGTTGCAAAAATCTATTTCGCTTCTTAAATTATCACTTAAAAGATCAGAGATAGCCATTTGACCTCCTACCCATGCTGGAATTAATGAACTTTTTTTGGAAGATTTTTTTACGTATAAAGTCATATCTCTAATCTTTATAAACTGGAGCATTTTACCCGCAAAGTAAAAAGTATCACCTGATTTTAATTTTGTAGCAAAGTTTTCTTCTAAATTACCTAGTGATTTTCCTTTTAAATATTTTACATTTATAAATTTATCGCTTGTTATTGTTCCAATATTAAACTTATGCATCCTTATTAAAGATTTATCTTTTACAAAATATTTGAAGTTTTGTTCATCTCCTTTTATTTTTTCTCTTTCTATCTTTTTATATTTTGGATAAGCTTTCAAACACTTTCCTCCATACTCCAAAAAATCAGTACACCAATCCCAATCCTTGTCATTAAGATTTCTGAAACTCCAGCAATTTTTAATTCTTTCTTTTTCAGTAATGGGATTAAAACCTGGCCCGCAAGCTAAAGTAACTAGATGCTGAAGAAGGACATCAAAAGATAATTCAGGCAGCTTGATTTTTTCAGATATACCACTCTTAATAATTCGCCTCATTGCACTAATTTCAAGTAATTCTAATGAGTTAGTGGGCATAAAAATTATTTTAGACTTTCCCCCTGGTCTATGAGCACTTCTCCCTGCCCTCTGAATAAGTCGAGCTAAGTTTTTCGCACTTCCTATTTGTACAATTTGATCAACAGGTTGAAAGTCAATCCCTAAATCTAAAGAGCTTGTACAAACAACCCATTTTATAGATCCATTTTTAACCCCGTCCTCAACTATTTTTCTCTCATCTTTATCTAGTGACCCATGATGTAAAGAAATCCTATCTTCCATTTCTGGTAGACAGAATCTTAAGCATTGATACCATCTTTCAGACTGATTCCTAGTATTAGTGAATAGTAGTGTGCTTTTGTTTTTATCTAATTTTTTTATAAGTAATGAATAGCTCCTAATTCCTAAATGTCCACTCCAGGGAAAGGTTGTTTCTTCTTCTGGTAAAACACTAAGGATTTCAATTTCTTTTTGAATATTAGTACTAATTACTTTGGGTATTTCACCTTTTATTCCAACAATAGCTCTTGCTGCCTCTTTAATATTTCCAATAGTGGCTGACATTGCCCAAATTTGTAAATCTTTTTTATTTCCTCTTAGCCAACTTAGTGATAATTCACATTGATTACCTCTTTTACTACCCATTAACTCGTGCCACTCATCAATAATAATTGAAAATAAATTACTAAATATTTTATTAGATTCTTTATTGGATAAAAGAAGAGAAAGTGATTCTGGAGTCGTTATTAGAATATTTGGAGGTTTAAGTATTTGCTTCTTTTTTTCATATGGGCTTGTATCACCATTTCTAATTCCAACTGTTATTTCTTGATTAAAAAATTTGGCTGCAAAATATATTGCATTTTTTAAGTCTCTACTTAATGCTTTTAATGGAGTTATTAATAAAATGCTTAATCCTGTGTGTTTTGTGGAATCTTTTAATTTCGAAAGAGGTCCCATTAACGCTGCATAAGTTTTACCGCATCCTGTAGGAACTTGTATGATGCCATTTTCTCCATTCAAATATGCTTCCCATGATTCAATTTGATATGGAAGAGGTTCCCAACCATTTCTATTAAAAAATTTTTTTATATTCTTAATTTCATTTTTTTTTATTAAGCTTTCCATTATTTATTTAACATTAATTTCTGAGCGTTTTCAAAGGTATCAGCATCTTTAATCAGCTTATCTTTTCTCCATTTAGTTATTCTTGGAAATCTAACAGCAATTCCTGATTTATGACGTTTTGAAATTTGAATATTTTCGAAGGAAATTTCGAAGACCATTTCTGGTCTTACTGATCTAACAGGTCCAAATCTATCAATAGTATTTTTTCTAATCCATCTATCTAGCTCTTTAATCTCAGTATTATTTAATCCAGAATAGGCACTAGCAAATTTGATTAATTCTCCATCTTTCCAAAGTGCAAAACTATAGTCAGTATATAATCCTGCTCTTATCCCACTCCCTCCTTTGGCATATATTAGGACTGCATCAAGTTGCATTGGATCAACTTTATATTTCCACCAAAGACCTTTCTTTCTTCCTGGAGTGTAGATTGATTTTTTGTTTTTAATAACTAATCCCTCTGTTCTATTATCTCTAGAATTGTTTTTAAAAGTTTCTGCCTCTTCCCAATTTTTTGGATAAATTAAATTACTTATTTTAAAAATATTAGATAATTCTCCTTTACTTTCATTTAACCATTTACATAAATGTTTTTCTAAATTAATTCTTCTTATTTCTAAAATTGAGTCTCTTAGATCTTCTCCATTTATTTCTAAAAGATCATAGGCAATAAAAATAATAGGTAAACTTTTTTGAATTGATCTTGAGGGCCCCTTTCTATTTATTCTTTTTTGAAGTAAAGAGAAATTAAGAGGAAGACTTTCCTTAAAATCCCAGACCAATAATTCACCATCAATTACAAAATCATCTTTGATAGATGAGATTTTTTCTACTAATTCAGGGAAAGATTTATTTACTAAATCCTGGCCTCTTGTCCATATTGAAACCTTTCCTGACCTTTTAATTAATTGAATTCTGATTCCATCCCATTTCCACTCAAACTGAAAATCGTTAATTGATTTATCTATAATTTTCTTTTCAAAAGTATTAGCTAGAAGAAAGGGGTAAGGTTTGTAATTTAATTCTGAAGGATTTATTTTTTTATCTATTAATAATTTATATG
>QCTB01000018.1 GCA_003209055.1 Prochlorococcus sp. AG-670-O13 | reverse complement strand
TGTCCACATTAAATTCTTACTAGGAACAGAAAGATGCATTGACCCCGCTTTCCCTCCTGATACACCATCCTTTTTTGCTAATAATTCAAGTATTATTGGTTCAAACACATCTGATATGCTCAGAGCTAGGGCATGAGATCTATAATTACCGACCAAGTGATCTCCATCTTTGAAGAATTCAGACATAAGTACTGCTGTTAATTCTTGACCAATACTTAAGTGAACAGGACTTTGAATACAATCAGTGTGATACAAGGTTTGAATTAGTTTCTCAAATTCTCTAACTAATATTGTTTTTTCTAGTATTTCTTCCCAATTAATCATATATTTATTGATTTAAAAAACTTTGAATTAATTAATTATTTGGTTGAATTAGTAAAATGATACTATAACTTCTCATAATCATTCTTTACAAGCTTATAAGTTTTTTTTAATGAATATAGAAAAAACAACTTAGATAATCGATCTGGGAATATATTAGGTTAATAATTTTTTTATTTGATTTTTACTATATTTTCCTCTCTATAGATTTTAATAGTTTCCCTTAGACCTTTTTCTAATGAGATTTGAGATTCCCAACCAATAGAATTTATTCTTTTTACATCTAACTGTTTTTTGGGTGTTCCATCTGGCTTGGATGAATCCCAAATAATCTTCCCTTTAAAGTCAACAAAATCTGCAACTAAATTAGCAAGTTCTCTAATAGATATATCTTTTCCTGTACCAACATTTAAAAAAGGCAAAGGTGATCCATTTTTATCTTTTGGCGCATTTGTTGCATCTAAATCCCATTTTTCTAGTGCAAAAACACATGCATTTCCTAAATCATCAACATGTAAGAATTCTCTTAAAGGTGATCCAGATCCCCAACAAATAACTTCTTTTTGATCATTAATTTTAGCTTCACAAAAACGTCTTATAAAGCTAGGTAATACATGACTATTATATGTATGGTAATTATCTCCAGGTCCATATAAATTTGTAGGCATTAAGCTTAATGCATTAAAGTTATACTGTTTTTTCAATGCTTCACATAACTTGATCCCACTTATTTTTGCAATAGCGTACCATTGATTGGTTGGTTCTAATTCACTTGTTAATAATTGCTCCTCAGATATTGGTTGTTTCGCAAACTTTGGGTAAATGCAACTACTACCCAAGAACAATAACTTCTTAATATTTTCTCGCCAAGCAATTTCTATAATGTTATTTTGTATTTTTAAATTCTCCAAAATAAAGTCTGCTGGATATTCATTATTTGCATAAATACCTCCAACTTTTGCTGCTGCTATTATGACAATTTCTGGCTTATGTAATTTAAACCATTCATGAACTTCTGAATAATTTAAAAGATTTAATTCTTTTCTAACAGGTTGCATTATTTTTTCATATCCATTTTTTTTTAACGCTCGACAAATTGCACTGCCTACCATCCCATTTGATCCAAAAACAACAAATTTATTATCTGCAGAAATAAAATTCATGAATCTATAATTTTTTATTAAATTTAGCTTTTAATAAATAACACTAATATATCTTACACTTATTTTTAATATCTTTTTTTAGTTAAATGTTAAAAAGTATTTTAATAATCTACTATTTATTTCCTCGAAAACAAATACAAAACTAAATCATTCCTCTATAATTTCTCCTTTTGCAGTTACCTTAAAAATTCGATTACAATTTTTTAAACTATTTATTCTATGAGTGACCATAATGATAGTGAAGTCTTTTTGAGATTTTAAAATTTTATCAATAATAATACTTTCAGTATCTTCATCCAGTGCACTTGTTGCCTCATCTAAAACTAAAATTCTTCTCTGTTTATATAGTGATCTAGCTATTGCTATTCTTTGTCTTTGGCCTCCACTTAATCTAATTCCTCTTTCACCTACCATACTTAAAAATCCATTTTTATTCTTTTTAATAAATTTATAAATTTGAGCTATTTTTGATGATCTTTCTAGAAGATCAAAATTTAAAGTATCCATAGTATGACCAAAAGCAATATTCTCAGCTATGTTTCCTTCTTTAAGAAAAATATTTTGTGGTACATGAGAAATCATAGAAGTCCAATCATTTTGAGAATTATCTTTAAATAAATCTTGCTTATCAATAAATATTGATCCTTTTTGTGGAGGAAGTAAACCCATAAGTAAATCTAAAAAAGTGCTCTTACCGCTCCCTGTTTCACCATAAATTCCAACATGATCTCCTCTTTTAATTGAAAGACAAATATTATTTAAAATTTTCTTATTACTGTCGTATGAGTAACTAACATTTTTAAAAGTTATTGCATCTTTAAAAACTAATTTTTGTTCATTTGATAAAAATTTTTCTGGATTTTTAATTTTCAGCTCTTGGAGAACATTTGCTATACTCTCAGACTTCTCTTTATAACCAGCCCAAGCAGCATATGTTAATTGGCTTAAAGGTAGTAATCTTTGTAAGGCATACACAAATGATCCGAATAAGGGTATGAAATTTGAATTCTGATTATTTGATGTTGAAAGTATATATCCAACAATTGCGATTGCAAGAAAGGTAATACCTTCAATTAAAAATTTAGGTAGCAATATAATTAATTGTGAATTTGCTTTCTTGTATTTAGTAATAGAATTATATTTATTGAATAAATTAAGATAAATATTTTCTGTTCCGTTAATAATAATATCCCTAAAACCTATAAAAGATTCTTGAATTATCTTTATCATAATTGGACTATTATTAGCAATTATTTTTCCATTATTTAATAATATTTTTCTTACTTTTTTTGAAATTATTACATAATAAAAATACAATAATACAAAACTAATAAAAACTGTTCTCCAGCTATAAAATAATAATGGTATTACAATTGAAAAACCTATAATTAATCCTAATAAAATAGTAAATATTGAATTCAATGCTCCTGAACAAGCTGAAACTTTTTCAGTAATTAGAGATATTATATTTGATGAACTTTTTTTAGCATAATCGGTATAAGATTGGTAAATATTATTCTTAAAAATGTAGTTACTAAAATCAATATTTATATTTGCAGTTAATCTTAAAATATACCAATTATTATATATCCTAATTAATGTTGAGAAAATAATAAATATACAAAATAAAAGTGTTAAATAAAAAAGAATTTCTGAATAGTTAGTTATATTAATTGGTAAATAATTATTCATGATTGAATAATCAATATTGTTTTTGCCTGATATAATTAGAGATAAAAAAGGGACTATGGTAAAAACAGCTATAGACTCTGAAATACCATTAATAATTAACAAGAAAAATAAAAAGTAAATTTGATTTTTTCTTGTTTTACTAAGGAGTGAAAATAATCGATATAAATTTTTTTCTTTTATTGATTTCATTAAATAGAGAAACCTTTATAAGTAATTTTATACTACATTAAAATATATTAATTATAAATCCAAATATTTTTAATTATTTTTCCAACAAGAAATGAGTATTTTTAGTAATTGCAAAAAAATCTTTTTAGACTTTGATGGAGTAGTAGTTAACTCAAATAAATTCAAAGAAAAAGCAATTGAAAAATCTGTTTTTATGGCGACTGTTAAAAATCAAAGATGTATAGATGCGATTGATTATTTCAACATAAATGCGGGTATTTCAAGATATAAAAAACTTTCTAAATTTTTTAATCAAAATGAGATTGACACAATAATGAAAATATACTCAAAGGAATGCAACAATTTCTTCAACAACGCCGTTCCAACTATTGGATTAAATACTTTTCTAGATTTTATAAAAAGGGAAAACAGACCTATAAAAATATATATTCTTAGTGGAGGAGAAAAAAGTGAAATAAAATCTTTCCTTAAAAAAAACAATTTAAACAAATACTTTGAGGATATTCTTGCTTCGGAAAAAAGCAAATTTGATCATTTAAAATATATGCAAGCCAAAGAAAATGATATATTTATAGGTGATAGTAAAAATGATTTAAAAGTATCTATTCAAATTGGACTTAAATTTATCCTATTTGAAGAATATAAATCTTTAAAATCATTCCCATCTCAAAAGCTAATCAATGAGAATGCGAGTATAAGGACAAATAACTTTCAAACTCTTATTAATAATTTCATATCATGAATGAAAAAATAAAAATTGGACTTAATGGATTAGGAAGAATTGGAAGACATATTTTCAAGATGTGTATTGATGATCCTTTGATTGAATTGGTAGCAATAAATGAAGTAAATCCAGATTTAAACAATTGGGCTTACACCTTAAATTATGATTCCATATATGGCCAGTCAAAATACAAAGCAGAAGTTAAAAATAGAAAATTAATTTGCAATAAGAAGTCTATATTTACAAGTATGTCAAAAGATATAACGAAAGTTAAATGGAAAGAATGGGGTGTAAAAATTATTATTGATGCAAGCGGAGTATTAGAAAATACTTTAAAGTCCTCTCAATTAATTGAAAACAATATTGTAGAAAAAATAATTTTTACTAACTCCCCCGAAAACATAGACTTTACTATGATTTTAGGCGTAAATGAAAAAGATTATAAACCCAAAAAACATAATTTAATAGGTGCGAGTATCTGCGATGCAACTGCTATTGCTCCTGTATCAAAAATAATCGATTCTTTATATAAAATTAAGCTGGGTTACGTTACTACTTTACATCCTTGGTTAAGTTATCAAAACTTAATGGATGGGCCTTCAAGTTCTTGGTCAGTTCCTGGAGAAGTTTACCATCATTATGCTCTTGGCAGATCTGCAATAGGCAATATGATTCCAAAACCGACTTCTGCAATGGAAGCAGTCTTTAAAGTTTTACCAACTATTACCAAAAATATAGGTTCATTCTCTTATAGAACTCCAACTCAAATTATAGGATCTGCCGATTTATCATTCTTCGTTGAAGAATCAACAACTAAAGAGGATATAATTAATTCTTTTAGAGTTTTCCAAAATTCCCAAGAATATCCGATCCTAAAAATAACAAATAAACCACTAGTTTCTATGGACTATATTGGAGAAGAATTTTCAGCAATAGTGGATACAAGATGGTTAGATGTAATAAATTCTGAACTTATAAAGATTGTACTTTGGTATGACAACGAATATGGTTATTGTTGTAATGTAATAAATCAAATTAAATATATTTATTCTTTTATGTCAAACGAAATTAAAGAAGGTCTCTAATGAAAAATAAACAAAAGATTGTCGCAATAATTCCTATAAAAGAGAAGTCAGAAAGAGTCCCAAATAAAAATTTTCGATCATTTAACAAGTCTGGAGAATCATTACTTGATTTAACAATTAAAAAGCTTTATAAAATTAAAACTCTTGATCACATTTATTTAAGCACGGACAAAAGTGATCTAGTACTAAAAGATTATTCCAAAGTTTCTATCCTCAAAAGAGACAAGAAATTTTGTAATAATAAAATTCCATGGAGCGAAGTTATTAATAATATAGTTAATTCAATTCCAGAGGAAGATAATTCAATTATATTATGGTGTCATACCACTTCTCCTCTATTTAACTTATATGAAAAAGCCCTTAAAACTTTTTTGGAATTGGATTCTACTAAGTTTAATAGCCTCGTCGTTGTTGAAAAATTGAAAGAATTTATTATTGATGAAAAAGGTATGCCTTGGAACTATATGTATGGTATTTGGCACAAATATTCTCAAGATTTGCCAAAACTTTACAAAGTTGCAGGATCTCTCTTTATTAATCAATTATCAGATATGAAAAAGATTAGGTATGTTATTAACTCAAACCCTTTTTTATTTGAGATCCCTTCCAAGTTTTCTATAGATATAGATACTGAATGGGACTTCAAGCAAGCCCAGTTACTTTATAATTACTTAAATGAAAAAGATGAAATCATTTAGCCAAAAGATAAAAGGATCAGAACCAGTTATTGGAACTTGGGTTATTTCTCCATCCGTACATAGCCTAAATGCTATTTGTGTTTCAGGACTCGACTTTGTAATCCTAGATCAGGAACATGGCGCAATAACAAATAATGATCTTTTGCCTTTAATCAATACAGGAAAAGCAAATAATGTTGCTTGCTTAGTTCGTCCATATTCAATCAATAAAGAATCTATTCAACATGCTCTTGACCAAGGTGCTGATGGAATTCAAGTACCCAATGTAGAAAATAAGGAGGATGCACTTAAAGTAATAAGTTTCTCAAAATATCCACCTTTAGGGATAAGAGGATACTCCCCCTTTGTACCATCGTCTAAATATTTGAATAATGGTCCTCAATGGACAATTAAAATGAATAATGATTTGATAACAGGTATCAACATTGAGGGGATTGAAGGGATAAAAAATATTGAAGAAATTCTTTCTTTAGAATATTTAGACATTATTTTCGTAGGTCTATTTGATTTATCAAAAGCGATGGGAATTCCAGGGAAAATACATGATGAAAAAGTTACATTAAAATTAAAAGAAGTAGTTAAAAAAACCAAGTCAAAAAATATTTCTATTGGAACTATCGCTACATCTGAAGGCCATATGAAAGAGCTAATTTCTATTGGTGTTAATTTTATAGTTTATTTGACTGATATGAATATATTGTCAGATTCATATATTAATATAATTAATTCTTTTAATTCATCGATAAATGATTGATTATGAAATCTGATTTTGTTGCTGTAACGGATCATATAAAGGATTTCTCAATTGAAAAAGAAATTTTAGGTGATTATTTTGAAGAGAAAATATCTTCAAAAACTACTATTCTTCTTGTCTGGCATAAAGATATTGACCAAAATTTTCTTTTAAAGCATCCGTCAATAAGAGCAATTGTTAGGTACGGAGTAGGGTATGACAATATTGATCTTGACTTTTGCATGAAAAAAAATATCATAGTTGCCAATACGCCAGACTATGGGATTGATGAGGTGTCAGATACTGCAATAGCAATGATTTTATATTTAACTAGAAAGATAGGTAAACTAGAAAATTTAGCAAAAAAAGATTCCAAATATTGGATAGGCAAAGAGATAAATCAAAACATGAGGAGATTAAATAAACTTAATCTAGGAATTATTGGACTTGGTAGGATTGGAGGCTCTATTGCAAAGAAATTTTTGCCATTTTCTAAAAATATTGGATTCTATGATCCTTATATTCCAAATGGTTATGAAAAAGTGTATGGAATAAATAAATATGAAACCTTATCTGATTTACTTAAAGTTTCAGATATAGTTTCAATAAATACTCCATTAAATAAAGAAACCAAAGGGATGGTTAATGAAGATTTTTTAAACCAATTAAAAAAAGGATCTTATCTAATAAATTTATCCAGAGGGCCAATAGTTAAAAATAAAGAATTAATTTTTAAAAAGCTACTTTCTAGAGAACTTGAGGGATATGGTTCTGATGTTTGGACGAAAGAACCTCCATTATCAGAGGATAATTTTTATAACGCATTAAAAGATAACATTTCTAATTTAGAAGGTAGAGTTATAGTAAATCCTCATACCGCCTATTTCAGTGAAGATGCTTTACATGAATGCAGGTCAAAAGCTTGCTTAACTTGTTTAGATATTATTAATAAAAGAAATGTAAATACCAGAATTATTTAAATAAAAAATAATTTTTAAAAAGGGTTGTCTGTTAACATATAAATATCATTTAAATTTCAACAATTTATATGGGGTTTGTCACTTTATAAAAGATTTATTACTTGAAGTTCAGAGTAATATTTTTTTATTCATGTGATTTAGAAAAATAAAAATATTTTGTAAATTTTTTTTTCATTAAAAAGGATCATATTAAATGAAAAATAAAAAAATAATTATTGGGGGTGATCATTCATTAGATTTAAGTATAAATAGCCTCAAAAAAAATTCAGCATATGAAATTCTTCAAGAATCAAATAGTCACAATATATTCTTTAGAAGTGGCAGAGATGCTTTTTATTCTATTCTAAATCTTATAAATCCAAAAAATATCTGGCTTCCAAATTATATATGTAGTTCTTTATGGGAAGTATCAAGAAATAAATATAATATTAATTGGTATGGGGTTAATAATGATTTAGGAATTAACACTAAACAAATAATTGAGAATTGTAAATCCAATGACGTGTTGATTATAATTGCAACTTTGGGTTCCAAAAGTTTAACAGATCTTGAATATATTTCTAAAACAATTAATTCAACAATCATAATTGACCTTACTCATGTTGTTCTTGATAAGAATTTAATTAATAACGTAAAAAGATTTTCAAATTATCAAATATTTAGTCTAAGAAAGGCTTTCCCTGTTTTAGATGGTGGATTATTAAGTTCATCGCTCCCTTTGAAAATAAAGGCGGATGATGTAGTCTGTTGTGATTCATTTTTGTCTTATAGAAGTTTCGGATTATTAACAAGAGGTACCTCCATGAGACTTGGTATAAATGATCTTGAGAATATTAAATATCTAAGAAAAGCTGAAGAAATACTTGATAAGGAAAAAATATTTGGCAGTAAAATTTCTTCCTTATCTATGAACATTTTAAATTTTATAGATTATAAAAAATGTAGTTTACGAAATCGGAAGAATAAATTGTTAATTTATAAGTTAATAAAAGATCCAAAATCTTTTAAATTATTACCTCAAGATGGTTGCATTTCACTCTATATTCCAATGATTTTTTCTAAAAAAAGTACCAGGGATTTTTTTAGAAAAAAACTTAAGGAATATTCAATATATTTTCCAGTTCATTGGCCAATGCCAATGCCGCTAATCTCGCAAATAAAGACAAATAAATCCTCTAATTTATCGGACAAACTCCTTTCGATCCCTTGCGACTATAGATATTCAAAATTAGATTTGGAATATATGTGTTTAACTTTAAAGATGATAGACAAATCAATGACATAAATATAGATATGAATAAAAAATTCAACATCGCAATAATTACTACATCTAGGTCTGAATTTGGTTTACTAAAAGGCGTAATTTTTCATTTATCTAAAATATGTAAATTAACCTTATTGATTGGTGGCTCACACCTAATAAATAATTCCTCTTTTGAGGAAATAGAAAATTACATTGGTACACTTAATGTAAATATAGTGAAATTAAACTATTTAGAAATTGATAAAATAAATAGACTTAATCCCTCAAACCAAATTTCTTTTCTAGGAGAAACGAGCAAATTAATAGTTTCTAATATTGAAAAACTAAAAATCGATTTACTTTTAATTTTAGGCGATAGATGGGAATTACTTTCTGCCTCAATATCAGCTCTTTTTATGAGAATTCCAATAGCGCACATAAGTGGAGGAGAAGTTACTGAAGCAGCTATAGATGAAAACATTAGACATTCAATAACAAAAATGTCAAATCTTCATTTTGTAGCATGTGAAAAATATGCTGAAAATGTTAGTTCTATGGGAGAAGAGGATTGGAGAATAACTATTACAGGAGAAACAGGACTTGACTGGATACACAACAATAAAATTATTAATTTTAATACTACTATGAAGAAATTTAAAATACCCATAGATAAGAAGCTCATCTTATTTACTTATCATCCAATTAGTTATAGTAATTATCATCTTTTGCAGGAAGACATATCTCAAATATCTATTTCTCTTAAATCTTTAGAGGAATTCACAATATTAATTACGGGTCCTGGATATGAAATAGGATCAGAATATATAAGGACAGAGTTTACAAAAATGGCCCAAAATATAAAACATATTTTTTATCATGAACATCTTGGAAGGGAAAACTATTTATCATTAATGAGTGGTGCAGAATTAGTTTTAGGAAATTCCTCAAGTGGTATTGTTGAAGCGCCTTCATTAGGAATCAAAAGTATTAATATTGGAGACAGGCAAAATGGTAGAGAGAGATCAACTTCAACTATTGATGTGGCTTGTTCCTCCGAATTAATAACTAATACTGTAAGACAATTCCTCAAAACTAATGAAAAAGTTAAGGGAGAATATATAAAAAATCCATATGATCCATTTCTAGATGGTAGAAATTCTCTTCGAGTCGCTAAAACTTGTATTAATGCATTAAAAATTTTCACTAGAAATGAACTGCTTAATAAGAAGTTTTGTAAATCTCTTAAAAAGAAGCAATGGAACAGTATTTGCCCTAAAGAGAATGATTTTTAGAGTTTTACTAGTTAATAAACATGATCATTATTTACTTTGAATGCCAAATATCTGTCTAATCTAAATTTTTCTTCATGTAAATCATAAGATTGGATTAATCTTTTAGATGCTATTAATTCAAAATTCGCTGCTTTACCAGCATTTATAATATTCTTAGCTGAAAGAAAGCGAATTGGATTATATTCATCAAATATTAATTCAGATTTGGCATTATGAAATAAATTGAAATTAATCTCATCTTCTGGATTAGATTTTTCAACGAGAAGGTCTTTCTCAATAAACTGAACTACGATATACCCACCTTTAGCCATTTTCTTAGTAGCATCATCAAAAAAGAATTGAATTTCTTCATCACTTAAATAATATATAGTATCTCTTAGATAAATAAGATCAAATAAAACTTTAAAAGGTATTGAATCTTTTCCGCATCTAGATGTTCTTATTCTACTTTTATCTTTAAAATTTAAATGAGAGACTGCTTCGGGATTTATATCTAAGCCAAAAATTAAAGCTCCCCTTTTATTAAATTCTAGTAAATCAGCACCATTTTTAAATCCTATTTCAAGTACCTTTTTATTCTCAATAGAGAAATATAAAGAAGATAAAAACCTAAAAAGAGAAACATTAGGACATCTAAAATTTTTTGAATTTATATCTTTGTCTTTATTTATCCAATAATTTGGAGATTTATCCATTAATCAAACTCTTAAAACTATGTTAATAATACATTTTTATTTTTATTTATAATTATCATTTATAAATAAATTACCAAAAATATCTAAAGAATATATATTTATTTTTAAAATTATTAAATATGATTTAAATACTTACTGAATTAGTTTTTTATATTATTTAACCTAAAATTGATAATGTTTATGAATTAGATAAATAAATGAGGTTTTCTTTAATTGATGGTTTGAGAGATGATGAATTTTGTATCTTTTTTAGTAAATCATATCAAGAATTATTTGCGAGAATATATAACTCTGATTTTAAATGCATCAAAATTGAGAACTCAGAAAAAATTACTTATTTGCCTTTAATTATTAGAAAATTAAAAGATCATAATTATGAAGCTTTCTCATCATATGGATATGGGGGGCTAATAGGTGAAAAAATTAAACTTTCAAATAAAGATATAAAAAGTTTAAAAAATTTTCTCTGTAAAAAAAATATCCATAGTTTATTTATTCGACATTCTCCTTTTTTAGAAAATCATAATTTATGGCCCGATGAATTAATAGAGGCAAATCGAATAACATATGAAACATCTTTAACCTTCTCATCAGATTACATCTCATTTAAAAAAACTTTAAAACAAAAAATTAGGTCATCAATTAACCATACTGAGAAAAGTAATTTCTCTATAAATTATGTAGAAAAGCCAATAGAAAGTTCTTTAAAAGATTTTTATGAACTATATCTAACAAGAATGAATGAGATAAGTGTTGAAAAATTCTATTATTTTGACTACAAACTTTTTAAAGGTCATTTTGAAAAGTTTTCTGAGAGATGTAAATTAATAACTATCCATGATTCAAAAGCGCAAATAGTTGCTGGCGCAATATTTTTATGTGACCCAAAATTGAAAATAGTTCATTACCATCTAAGTGCCAGTTCTAGAGAAGGATTAAGACATCAATGTAATGAATTATTAATCTCATATGCAATTTTCATTTTTGGAAATGAAGGTTACCAAAGAATTCATTTAGGGGGGGGTATTAAATTAGATGAATCGGATGGTCTAAGTAGGTTCAAAAGAAAATTTTCCAATAATAAAAAAGTTTTTTATATTACAAAATTAATTTGCAACCCTGATTTATATTTTCAAACAAGAAGTTCTTTTAAAATAAAAAATAAAGAATATTTTCTCATTGGGGATGCATTAGAGAAAAAGTAACCAAAACTTAATTTAATTCATTTTTATCAATTAACTCATTCCTTTTATATGATCGTCTTGACCTTTTTCCCATCAAGTGATCCCAATCTTGTCCATTAAGGCCATAATTTCCCGTTCTTAATAATGAAACATTACTTTCATCAAGAATTGATCCTTTTTTTATTGGATTCTTAGCAACAATCATTTTTGTTACTTTTTTTCTTGAATCCTTTTCGATTTCTTGAATATTTTTAATTACATTGCCTTTTGATTTTTCAATTATTCTAATTTGATCTGACATTTTTCTGAATTCCTCAGGTTCAAGACTAGTACTATGATCTGGACCATACATGTTTTTATTTAATGTAAAATGTTTTTCTATTACTGATGCACCTAATGCTACAGCGCCAATAGCTACAGTTGTGCCTAGCGTATGGTCTGAATAGCCAATTTCATATTCAAATTTTTTCTTAAAAGTATTAATCACATCAAGATTTACGTATTCATATGGGCAAGGATAACTACTTGTACAATGCAGAATTACGAGTCTATCCTTTTCAGGATTTCCTAATGCTCTAATAGCATATTCAATATCTTTCATTTCACACATCCCAGTTGACATTATAATTTTCTCTGAGATCTTCCCTATTTCCCTTAAGAAAGGAATATTTGTTATTTCTCCACTACCTATTTTGATTGTTTGCAAACCAATCTTGTTTACTAAAAAATTTAGACTATCGAGATCATCAGGTGTAGAGAGAAACTCCAAATCTATACTTTTACAAAAATTATAAATTTTCTCAAATTTATCAAAACTCAATTCTAATTCCTTTAGTAGGCTAAACTGATCTCTTATTTTGTTTGTATTTTGCTCCTGATAAATAGCTTGAGGTGCACCTTTGATTACAATATTTTCTGTTACCCAAGTTTGAAACTTAATAGCATTAGCCCCAGAAATTTTAGCCATTTCACATAATCTTATAGCTGTTTCTAGAGAACCATTATGGTTAACACCTGCTTCAGCTATTAAAAAAGTTTTTTCTGGAACAGATTCGAAAATCATTTTTAACCAAATTATTTTAGATATCCTAATATTACCCATGAAAAAATAATATTTTTGAAAACCTAGAAATTTAGTTAGACTTTTATTCTAAGAGAAACTATTTTTAAATTTGAATTTTAAATTAATTTAAATTTATTTGCCTATTATTAATTTTTATATTATCTAGAAATTAATAAAATATAGCAATAGTTTTTAAAAAGATATATTTAAGTATTTTTAATTAATTGTGGGCTACTTGGTAGATTTATTAATCTTTTAGATTGATTATATGATTCTGTTAAATCTCCAAATTGAGATTTTTCATACATAGGAAGTTTGTTAATTAGTGTCCATGAAGGTCGAACAAATATCTTTGAAGAATGTGCGAAAGAAATTATCTCATCTCTTAACTTTTGAGGTTCTTTACCCAAAATCCTAATGGTAGATAACCAATAATTACTTTCACTTTTTGTATTCTCTTCAATCACTTCAATATCAGCAATATCATCAAAAATCTTTTTATATTTTTCATGCAAAATTCTTTTGGATCTAAGTTTTATTTTTAATTTTTCCATTTGAGATACTCCCAAAGCGGCATTTATATTTGGCAATCTATCATTCCAAGCTATTTGATCATGAAAAAACTCCCATGGATGATCTAATTTGGCTGTTGTAGATAAATGTTTTGCTAATTTCGCTTTTTCGGAACAATCAGTTAAAAGAGCCCCTCCCCCTCCAGTAGTAATAATCTTATTGCCATTAAAGCTAATTATGCCCATATCTCCAAAACATCCACAATGTCTTTTCTTATTTTCAGACATTGATATTGAACTACCTAGAGCTTCTGCAGCATCCTCCACTAATGGTAAATTCCACTTTAAACAAATTTTCCTAATTTCTAAAATCTTTGCAGGCAGTCCAAATACATGCACAGGAACTACTGCAGAAATTTTATTACCCGTAAATTTATTATAAACATTATCTCCTTTTCTTATAGCTATATAATCTAACCTTTTTTCAAGTGCCGAAGGACAGATACCTAGAGAACTATCCTCTATATCTACAAAATGTGGAGAAGCCCCTAAATGAGAAATAGCATTTGCTGTAGCCACGAAACTTAAAGGGGGAATTATTACTTCATCCTTATTTCTTACTCCAACTATGAATAAAGCCAATCTAAGAGCAGAAGTCCCATTGTTTACCGCAACAGCATACTTTGCTCCAGTATATTCTGATATTAAATTCTCAAATCTAGATACCCATTCACCTGCACTGCTTACCCAACCTGTTTTAATACAATCTTCAATATATTCAAGTGCATTAGAATCACTAAATGAAGGTTCATGAATATGTATTTCTTTAGTTTCTTCACCAATAACTTTCTTAATGCAATTTGTAACTATTTTTGATTTATTCATAACTTATTATTTGATTAAATTGATTGTAAGATAAAAAAATTTTTTAAATTTCTCCAACAATCAAATAACATAATCTGATCTATATAAAGAATAATTCTTTGGCTCAGAAAACCATTTTATTGTGATTTCTAATCCTTTTTTAAAACCTTCTAATCCTTGGTAAGAGGGATCCCAGTCTGAAATAGATTTAATTTTTTTATTGCAACCAAATAGCCTATTAACTTCTGAATTCACTGGTCTCTTTCTTTTTTCTTCTTCTTCTATTTCTATACGTTTGTTCATCAACTCAGCTATTAACTCGACTGTTTTTCCTATAGAGATTTCAAAATTACTAGCGGAATTAATTACTTGTCCAAGAGTTTGATTTGAACTAGCTACTGAAATAAAAGCTTCGCAAGTATCATCAACAAAATTGAAATCCCTAGTAGGATGTATAGATCCGAGTTTGATTTTATTTTTTTTATTTAAAATCTGTGTAATAATTTGCGGGATAACAGCGCGTCCGCTCTGTCTAGGTCCATAAGTATTAAATGGTCTCAAAATAGTTACAGGTAGTTCAAAGCTTAACCAATAACTCAATGCCATTTGATCAGCAGCAATTTTTGACGCAGAATATGGAGATTGTCCTACTAATGGATGATCCTCATTTATGGGAACATATTGTGCTGAACCATAAACTTCAGAAGTTGATGTTTGGATAAATCTTGAAATTTCTAAATCTCTTGCAGCTTGCAATACGTTTAACGTACCTTGAACATTTGTATCTACATAACTTGATGGTGCTACATAACTATAAGGAATAGCTATCAAAGCTGCAAGATGAAATACAGTATCGCAACCTCTCATTCCTTGCCTTACTGATTGAGGATCTCTCACGTCACCAAGAAATACCTCTATTTTAGATTTTGTATGAGCAGAAACATTTTCAAGCCAACCCCAACTTCCCTGTGAGTTGTAAAGACAAAAAGCTTTAACAGAATATCCTTTTTTTACAAGTGTTTCAACTAAATGAGAACCAATGAATCCATCGGCACCAGTAACAAAGATCTTATTCATTATTATTATTATATTTATGTATAAATTCACCCCATTTTATATCAATAATATCATCGATATCAATTGACCTTTCTCTTGGCATAATGTAAGGAATTGTATTGTTAGTGAAAAAACTCTTATACTTCTTCAGGTTTTTAACTGAAGATAAATATAGTGCCCCGTTTAATATATAGTTTTTTTTATAATTCTGCCGATTAGAACCTTTAACTTCTTCAAAACTTTTGCATAGGTAATTTTGATTATTAATCTCATAAAAATGAGCCGGATTTTCGCTAGCTTCACATACCGATACTAGCGAAGAGGCGTTATATTTCTTTTGCAAACTTATAATATTTGCAATATCATCTTTGGTTTTTAATGGTGAAGTAGGTTGAAGTAAAAGTACGTAATCGAAATTCTTTTGTTGTTCTAGAACTTTAAGTACAGTATCTATTATGAGTGAATCATCTGTTGCTAAGTTTTTATCTCTCAAGAAAGGTACTTCAACACCTTTTGATCTTGAGAAATTGGCAATAGATTGATCATCAGTACTAACTATAATCTTATCTAATAAATTTGATTCTTTAGCAGATTCTATTGTCCACTGAATAAGAGGTTTATTATTAAAAATATAAAGATTTTTCTTAGGAATACCTTTTGAACCTCCTCTCGCAGGAATTAAACCCAATATTTTTATTTTATACATTTTTTATGTATCCTAATCCCATTCTAAATTTGCTTTATTAAGGTTATCAACTCTACCAATGTCCAGCCAATACTCGTACATAGGATAGACTACAATTTTGCTGTCGTCTAGCAGACTTTTATTTAAAAGATCCGGCATATCCATATAAATATTACTTTTAATTTTTTTCAGTACTGAAGGACTTATTAAATATATGCCAGCATTAATAAAATGTTTAAATGATGGCTTTTCAGTAATTGATTTAAAATCTATACCATCAACTTCAATTACTCCGTATGGACTTTCATAAAAGAATTCACTGCCAGATAAACATATATCTGCATTATTATTTTGATGAAAATTTATAAATTGTGTTAGGTTTATTTTAGTTAAAATGTCTCCGTTTATTGTTAACAAAGGAAAATCAATCTCTTTTGGGAGTAAGCTTAAAGCACCTGCAGTACCTAATGGTTTGTCTTCATGCAGGTATTGAATCTTTACTCCCCATTTGTCTCCATTACCAAAATAATCAATTATTTTTTGAGATAAATAATGTACGGATATATAAAATTTTCTTAGTCCAGCATTAATACATTGCTCCAATATTATTTCTAATAAAGGTTTGCCATTTATTTTTATAAGTGGTTTAGGGCAATTTTCAGTTAGAGGCATAAGTCTTTTCCCCCTACCCCCTGCCATAAGAAGAACAGGATTGTGAAGGTTAAATGATTTTTTAAGATTGCCATCGTTACTGACATGTAATCCAATTAATATATTTTCTTTAGTTAAAACCGGGACATGGTAGATGGGATTATCCCTCATCATTTTTGCTATTTCTTCATTGCTTGATACCTGGCTAGCTTTAAGAAAGTTACTTCGCATAGCTTTATCAATCCTGTCAGAAAGATTAAATCCATTTAATAAAGACCTTCTTATGTCGCCATCATAAACAATCCCTTTTAATACATTACCTTTGTCCATTATCAAAACAACTTTTAATTCTTCTCTTTCTAAAACTTCAATTGCTTCTTTAATAGACGAATTCAAAGGTAATTTATAATTTCTACAATTTTCATCAGTTAAAAACACCTTGATTTTTTACATGGCAATAAATATTCTAAATGCGATTTGTTCTAAATAAAGATTTATGTTATTAAATTAATTAAGTTTCATTCTTAAAGACACTAAAAACTTTTTTTAATAAATCCTAAAAACATCTAAAATTATAAATTTTGTATTTTAATTTCACTCAAAAATAATATACTTTCTATTTTACAAAAATATTATGAATAGAAAATTTAAAGTTTCCTAAACCTTATACACATAGTTATAGCTTTATTTTGCCAAGTCATACAAATCATAAAACTAAGTTTTAAAAATTTCTAAAATCTTAATTTTATAAGATAAAAATATGTTTTTTTAAAAATTTTAAGGGAGTACAAAAAATTACATATAGAATTGACATTGAACTTAAATAATCAATATGTAATATCGTGAAAATTCAAAAATTTGTTTTATAATGTTGTAAGGTATAAATAATTTTGGAATATTCTTAAATGACATTTGTAAAATCAGATAATTCTAAAAATAAACTTCAAGAAGGTAAAAATAAAATTGATAAAAATCATAAAAACAATCTGAAATCAATATTTATAAGTCAAGAAAAGAATTTTTCCAACAAGCATGGATTCCATTACAGATCTAGCGCACAATTTTATTTTGTGACTGATAAAACAAAGAAGATAAATACCAGTCTTATTTTATTCAACTATTTCCAAATTAAAAATAATAATAAGGTAGCAATATGTGTCACATTGAGAGATTCTCAGGGGTATTTCATTGACAGGAAGCATATTGATTTTGAGAATCAAAGCGTAATTATTATTGACAGGGATTTTTGGGAATTAGATAATCATTCAGGTTCTGTTGAGGTTGAATATTTTAGCTTAAAAAATTTAGTTATCCCCTATGCCGCTGTAATTGGGGCTTATGAAACCATTTCTGGAATAACTTATATACATACTTATTCAAGAAATTACTCAAAGCATGAGATGGAGAATGGTTTTACAGTAATGGAAAGCTGCGAATCGAATTGGACTATTAGAGACTCAAAAGATGTTGAAAGTTTTACAATCTTGCATAATGGTTTTTTAAAAATTGATGCTCAAGAAATAAAAATTAAAATAACTTCAGAATCTGGTCGCGCTATTGAAAAAAAATATCTACTAAAAGCTTTAAATCCATTTGAAATAATTGAAATAGTACCTCAAAAGTTTTTCCCAGATTTACCTAACTGGTTAAATAATGAACAAGCTAATTGCTCAATATCATTTAAGATTAATGGAGCATTTACAAGGACACTTGTAGGAAATAGGACAAAATCAATAACTGATATGCAAGTTACACACTCCAATTTTGCATATAATCATCATCAAACTGATTTTGTAGATACTGATAAAGGGTTTTTGCCATATCCAAATTTGAATGTAAAAGAAGGACAAATTAATATTTACCCTGATATGCCGAATGGGGAATATTTTATTGATTATGACTTAAAAGAAAAAAATTCTAGTAACTTTTTCTCAGGACAATATATTTCTTACAAGGTTAATGATCAACAAAATTTCGATGTAAAGCTGGGTAAAGTCAATTCAAGTTTGCCATCCAGAGTTCCCATAGGCATAAGTGGGAAAAGCCTCAATGCTTCTAAAGGCATACTTCCTTTCGAGATCAGCTTGGGTATCTGTACTAAAGTTAGACCAGGAAAACGCTTTTGGTGGGGACCTATTGGGAATATAGAAACAAAGAACTCATTAGTTATTGGACTGCTTGAAGGTATTTATGGAAATCATATAAATGATGATGTCATTATCAGGATTTATAATGATAATAATAGTGAATTTAGAGAGTTAAAATATTCCAAAGATCAACTAACCTCTTTGAATTACAGAATAGAGCTATCGAAAGATGCTCTAAAAGACATCAATAAATTTGGAATGTACACATTCTTTTCAGAATATCCAGGATTTTTTGTTTATTCTCTAACAGAAAATAGTCAAGGAAGTTTAGCCATAGAGCATGGATTTTGACCTGTAATAATTCTAGTTTTATAAACCATTTAAATAGGAAGTAATATTTATTGTTTGATCTGTAATACCAATTAACTCCAGGAATTTATTTGATACTTTTAGAATTTGATTTAGTTTTTTATCTATATTTGTTTTATTAGATAAAAGTAATTCAAGTTCTGTGATTTTATATATTAGCTTATTAAAATTAGTCATTAATTCTTGGTTTAATATTTTATCATCGAAAAAAATTACTTTGTCAAAATAATTATTATCTGAACTAAAAAATATTATTGGTTTATTAAATGCGAAAGCAGATTTGATAGCTGCACCCTGAAAACCAATAGAAATTATTAAATCTGCATTTACATCTAAACTAAAATCTCCCTTTGCACCTTTGCAAAAATCAATTACATTTTTAGATAGAGTATCTTCAAGATTAAAAAGTTTAGTCTTTGAGTGTACTAGGCAAGAAATATACTCTTTATATTTATATAAGCATTCTCCTAATTCATTTGTATATTTAGGTCTTATTGCTAGATTTTCTCCATAATTATTATCAAATATAGAGATTACAAAATTATCATCAGATTTATTAATATTATATATATTCCTAGATTTACTTCTTGCATATTCAACTTGTGTGCAATTACAATTAATAATTTCAAATTTATTACCTGAATTAATATAATCCTTATTTGCAATTAAATATTGTTCTTTTCTAAATAAACTATTTACAAGTAAGATATCTGGTCTAGTTGTTAAAGATAAATCCTTCTTATAAATATTTTTTAAAGGATATCCTAAAGAAAAATCAGCTGCTATCGATATAACATTTGATAATCTACAAGTCTTATAAAGTAGCCATTCATAAGTAAATGATCTATGACTGCATAATAAATACTTAAAATTATGT
>QCTB01000017.1 GCA_003209055.1 Prochlorococcus sp. AG-670-O13 | reverse complement strand
AAACTCTGTTGAAGGAGGAGTAACAACAACTTTGGATGCACTTTGGAAATTTCCAGATATTAATATCAACAAAGCAATTGTTTTACCGATAGAACATGCACTAATTAGTAATGGTGAGTTATCAGAGATATCTGAGGTATTATCTCATCCACAAGCTTTAGCTCAATGCGCAGAATGGTTATCCGAGAATTTACCAGAAGCAATTACTTTATCTACTAACTCAACTTCAGAAGCTGTAAACATGGTAAAAGGGAGTTCATTTAGAGCCGCAATAGGATCGAAATCTCTTATTGAAATAGAAGGGCTGAAAGAACTTGCATTCCCTATAAATGATGTTCCAGGCAATTGTACAAGATTTGTATTATTAAGTAAAAAATCCATTGAAGATAGAGCTAATATCGCAAGTTTTGCTTTTTCATTACTCTCAAATAATCCTGGAGCTTTACTAAAGGCTTTAAATTATATTGCAGAATTTGGATTTAATATGAGCAAAATAGAATCAAGACCTTCTAAGAGAGAGCTAGGAGAATATATAATCTATGTTGATGTTGACATAAATACTAATACTAATACTAATATTGAAGCCTTTTATGAATTAAAAACAAAATTAAAACCATTATGTGAACATCTAGTAGATTTTGGCTGTTACTTATCAGAAAAGATTAATTTAGACTAATTAACCTCTGCATTTATAGACCCCAAATTCCATTAAACCTCTTTTAAAGGCCCAATCCATTAATAATATTGTAGGTATTTCTCTTATAGACTTTACTATCGCACCTGGACCAAGGGATAAAATTGCATTAGGTCTTCTCATCCCTTCAAATATTGAATCAAACCAAGATGGATTTGTAAAAGAATTCCAGTTTTCTGATGTAACTTGACCTGAACTATTTTTATTATTTATGAGAATACTTCTAAAGTCATTAATACTCATAAATTTAGGATGTACCCACTGTTCAAGTAATTGTTTTAAGATTATTCTCTCAAGAAGAGAGGGAGGTTGCGTTTTTAAATCTCTTGAATTCCAATCAGCCAATGCTAAATATCCTCCTGGTCTTAGGGTTCTTAACATTTGATCTGCAAATTTAGTTTTATTATTCATATGAGCTCCTGCCTCTACACTCCAAATACCATCAAAAGCTCCATCTTCAAATTCCAAATCCAAAGCATCCATAACTTTGAAGTTACAGTTACATTCGTAAGGTGTGAGTTCTTTAGCTCTTTTTACTTGGGCTTGACTAATAGTTATTCCAGTCACATTAAAACCATAATAATTGGCAAGAATCCTAGAACTTCCACCTATTCCACAACCAACATCCAATACCCTAGAACCTCTGGGCAATTTATCTAATCCACTCCAACTTACTAACTCATGAACGAATTGTACTTTAGCCTCTCTAAAATCAATATTTTTATTTGGAGGGTAGAAACCTAAATGGATATGTTCACCCCACAATCTTTCTAAAAGTTTATCTTGTGTCCATGAATCATAAGCTGAAGCTACAGTTCCCGAAGAAATATATTTTCTGGTATTTATTCTCCATAGTATTAAAAAAGAAAATAAAAAAATTAATACTATTAAAGTAGAGGATATTAAAAATATAGACATTTAGTTTTCTTTTATATCAGGAAAGCTTTCTTTTAAAGCCGTTCTTGCAGCTAATTGCTTTCTAGTATGATCTAACATTTCAAATTCCCTTCGCAAACGAGTATGTGTATTTCTCTCTTCTAAAAGCTTCTGCTGCTCTTCGGCAACGGGGCCACCCAAATGAGCGGCAATCCAAAAAGATAATTCCATAGGATTTTCTGGTAACTTATCAGGAAGAACTTTTTGAAGATTAGTAAGTTTACTAGTTAATTTAACTACATCATGCAATGCTTCAGTAACAGAATCTCTTAGGAGGTCTAAGCTTTGAAAACTATCAATATTTTCGTCAGTGATCCAACTAACCATCGCTGTGCAAAAAGGTGTTGAGCGTACAATTTCTAAAATTTGAAATCTTTGCTGACCTAATGTAATTATGTTACTTCTACCATCTTCTGAAGTTTGATGTTTAATTATTTGAGCACAACAACCAACATTAGCCATACTCTTCTTATTAGGATCCCATTTAATAACTCCAAACATTGAATCGGTTTCAAGAACAGATTTAAGCATAATTCTGTATCTTGATTCAAAGATATGTAGTGGCAAAACTTCTTGAGGGAAAAGAACAACTTCTGGCAGAGGGAATAAAGGTAATTCCCTTACTGAAAGCTCTCCCATTTAAACCTCAAATTATATAATTTTATCTTAGTAAATTTAAGTTCTATTCGGGCTTTCTTATAATTTAACTTCTATATCTACACCGCTAGGAAGATCTAATTTCATTAAAGCGTCTATAGTCTTAGCAGAAGGACTATAAATATCAATTATTCTTCTATGAGTTCTGGTCTCAAAATGCTCTCTAGAGTCTTTATCTACATGAGGTGATCTTAGAACACAATAAATTTTTCTCTTAGTTGGTAAAGGAATAGGTCCTATAGCTGAAGCAGCAGTCGTATCTGCTGTTTGAATTATTTTGTCACAAGATAAATCAAGCATTCTTCTATCAAAGGCCTTCAATCTTATCCGAATTTTTTGTTGAGCAAGTGAAGCTGTCATAAGTTTAAAAATAATCTTGAGTTTAGGGTTATTGATTTCCAATAACCCCTATCTGTCTATTTAATTATCTTAAGTTATCAAACGTTAACTTTGTATAATCAAAGAAAAATTATTCAATAATTTTAGATACAACACCAGCACCGATAGTACGACCACCTTCGCGAATAGCAAATCTCATACCTTGTTCGATAGCAACTGGACAAATTAATTCTCCAGTCATTTTTATTCTGTCACCTGGCATTACCATTTCTACATTAGCACCATCATCAGAAGTGAATGCAGTGATTTGTCCTGTCACATCTGTTGTTCTTATATAAAATTGTGGCCTGTATCCTGCAAAGAATGGAGTGTGTCTTCCCCCTTCTTCTTTCTTAAGAACATAAACTTCTCCTTCAAATTTTGTATGAGGAGTAATTGATCCTTTTTTAACAAGAACCATGCCTCTCTCAATATCTTCTTTTTGAACACCACGTAATAGTAATCCTACATTGTCTCCAGCCATACCTTCATCGAGAAGTTTACGGAACATCTCAACACCAGTAACTGTAGTTAATCTTGTATCTCTTATTCCAACAATTTCAACTTCTTCTCCAACTTTTACTTTTCCTCTTTCTATCCTTCCTGTCGCAACAGTTCCCCTACCTGTGATAGAGAAAACATCTTCAACTGCCATCAAAAATGGCTTATCAATTTCTCTTTCCGGTTCAGGGATACTGGCATCAACAGCCGTCATTAATTCTTCTATCTTAGATTCCCAAGCAGAATCTCCCTCTAAGGCTTTTAAACCTGAAACTTGAACGATGGGTATATCATCACCTGGGAAATCGTAACTATCAAGAAGTTCTCTGATTTCCATTTCAACAAGTTCTATGATTTCTTCATCATCTACCATGTCGCATTTATTCAATGCAACAACTAGAGCAGGAACTCCAACTTGTTTTGCTAAAAGAATATGCTCTTTTGTTTGAGCCATAGGACCATCTGTCGCAGCACAAACCAAAATTGCACCATCCATTTGAGCAGCACCCGTGATCATATTTTTCACATAATCAGCATGACCTGGACAGTCAACGTGGGCATAATGTCTGTCTGCAGTTTCGTATTCAACGTGCGCAGTATTAATTGTTATGCCACGTTCTCTTTCTTCTGGAGCACCATCAATGTCTCCATAATCTTGAGCTTGTGCTTGACCTTTTTTAGCTAGAACATTAGTAATAGCAGCAGTAAGGGTTGTTTTTCCATGATCAACGTGGCCTATAGTACCTATGTTGACATGTGGTTTGTTCCTTTCGAACTTCTCGCGAGCCATTTGAATTAAAGAATCGAGGGTTAAAGAGTGTTTAGTTTAGAGATCAGGAGTTGCCCTGATTCTTGGAAATGATAGCTTCAGCAACGTTACGAGGAACTTCCTCATAATTTGCGAACTCCATTGAAAATATACCCCGACCTTGAGTCATTGATCGGAGTTGAGTGGCATAACCGAACATTTCGGCTAAGGGCACTTTGGCCTGTACTTTAGACAATCCATCATCGACAGATTGCCCTTCGACTTGACCTCTCCTTGAGGAGAGATCGCCAATTACAGATCCAAGAAAATCATCAGGACTTTCGACCTCGACTTTCATCATAGGCTCTAACAGGACAGGATTGCATTTTTTAACCCCATCTTTAAAAGCCATTGAACCTGCAATTTTAAAGGCCATTTCAGATGAGTCTACATCGTGGAATGAACCATCGACTAGTGTTACTTTTACATCAATCAGCGGATAACCGGCAAGAACGCCTGATTCACAGGTTTCTTTCATTCCATTTGAGGCTGGTCCAATATATTCTTTTGGAACTGTTCCACCCACAATTTTATTAACAAATTCGAAACCTTTACCAACTTCTGCAGGTTCCATTTCAATAACTACATGCCCATATTGGCCTTTACCACCCGTTTGTCTTGCATATTTACCTTCACCTTTAGAACTTGATCTAATTGTTTCTCTATAAGAAACCTGAGGAGCACCGATATTGGCCTCAACTTTGAATTCCCTCAACATTCTATCTACAAGTATTTCTAGGTGTAATTCACCCATACCAGCTATGACAGTCTGATTTGTCTCCTGATCTGTACTCACCCTAAAGGTTGGATCTTCTTCGGATAAAGCCTGTAAAGCTTTAGAAAGTTTTTCCATATCTCCTTTAGTTTTTGGTTCAACAGCAACTGAGATAACAGGTTCAGGAATAAACAATGTTTCCAGAACTATTGGGTCATCCGTATTGCATAAGGTATCTCCAGTTGTAGTGTTCTTTAACCCTAAAACAGCACCTAAATCACCTGCTCTTAATTCGTCAACTTCTTCCCTTTCATCTGCTTTTAAGATAACTAATCTAGATATCCTTTCTTTAGCATCCTTAGTTGAATTCATAACATAACTACCTTTTGATAGTACTCCTGAGTACATTCTTACAAAGGTTAATTTGCCATAAGGATCTGACATTACTTTGAAAGCTAACGCACTAAAAGGGGCATTGTCATCAGATGGTCTAATATCTTCTTTTCCGTTAGGTAAAACACCTTGTATTGGCTTTACGTCAACTGGTGCTGGTAAGTAATCAACTACGGCATCTAGAACTAATTGAACCCCTTTATTTTTAAAGGCTGATCCACATAAAACGGGAACTAAACCATGCTTAAGAACTCCCTCTCTGATCCCTTTTTTTAATTGATCTTCAGTTAATTCTCCCTTATCCAAAAATATTTCAATTAATTCTTCATCATTTTCTGCAACACTTTCCATTAATTTACTCCTCCATTCCATCGCCTCATCCTTCATTTCATCTGGTATTGGAGCCTCTTCAATGTCAGTACCTAAATCATTTTTATATAGATAAGCCTTATTACTTACTAAATCTATAATTCCTGTAAGATCGCCTTCAGCCCCTATAGGAAGCTGAATAGGAAAAGCATTCGCTTTGAGACGATCTTTAATTTGTTTATTAACTTTTAAGAAGTCTGCCCCTGTTCTATCCATTTTATTGACGAAAACCATCCTTGGTACAGAGTATCTATCAGCTTGTCGCCATACCGTCTCTGACTGTGGCTGAACTCCTCCTACAGCACAAAATACTGCTATCACTCCATCTAATACTCTCATTGATCTCTCAACTTCAATAGTAAAGTCAACGTGACCAGGGGTATCAATAATATTAATTCTGTGATCCTGCCAACTTGTAGAAATAGCAGCAGCTGTGATGGTAATTCCTCGTTCTCTTTCTTGATCCATCCAATCGGTTACAGCAGCACCGTCATGTACTTCTCCAATTTTATGAACTACTCCTGAATAAAATAATATTCTTTCTGTAGTTGTTGTTTTACCAGCATCAATATGAGCGGCTATACCTATGTTCCTTACTCGTTCAAGGGGAAAGTCGCGTGCCAATGTTAAAACTCCTAATAGAATGAATTGCTAAATAATTTTAGTTTATTTAATCAAATAAACTTTTGTTTAATAATAAACTAATCAAGTACCATTTTGGTCGAAATTAGTATCGGTAGTGAGCAAAAGCTTTATTCGCTTCTGCCATTTTATGAGTATCTTCTCTTTTCTTCACCGCGCTGCCAGTTTCATTTGCTGCGTCCATTAATTCACCTGCTAATTTTTGTGACATGCTCTTCCCATTTCTTCCTCTTGAAAAAGTAACAAGCCATCTTAATGCCATTGCTGTTCCTCTTTCTTGACGAACTTCCATGGGGACTTGATAAGTAGCACCACCAACTCTTCTTGCTCTTACTTCCACTAAAGGAGTTGCATTTTTTACAGCTGTCTCAAATAACTCGACAGCATTTCCACCTGTTCTCTCGCTAATGAGAGAAAAAGCATCTGATAATATTTTTTGTGCAGTTGATTTTTTACCATGTTTCATTAATCTAGAAATCATCATTGAGGCAAGACGACTATTAAATTGAGGATCTGGTAAAACCGGTCTTTTTACTGCTGCGTTACGACGTGACATATTAAAAAAGAATTAATGTTAAAAAATTAGTCATTTTTAGGAGCTTTTGCACCATATTTAGATCTGGATTGACGTCTATCTTTGACTCCTGCAGTATCTAAAGTCCCTCTTATTATATGATATCTCACCCCTGGCAAATCTTTAACTCTCCCTCCTCTTAAGAGAACCACAGAATGTTCTTGTAAATTATGCCCAATTCCAGGAATATATGCTGTGACCTCAAAACCTGAAGTTAATCTAACTCTGGCAACTTTTCTTAGGGCTGAATTAGGTTTCTTAGGAGTAGATGTGTAAACTCTGGTACAAACTCCTCTTCTCTCTGGGCAAGATTTAAGTGCAGGAGATTTTGTTTTTCTTGTCAGACGTTTTCTTTCTGATCCAATTAATTGCGAAATGGTCGGCATCTATGTTTATAGATAAAAATACATATCAAATCATCATAACCTTTTACGAGTCACATCTAAAGTTTTTTGTTTAAATTTTTTATTTTAAAAATTGAAATCCAAACTTGTTTAGTAATTCTTAATTATTTTTAGTTTAATTTTAATATTTATTTTTATAATGAAAATAAATAAAATTTCTATATAGTTAAATAATCTATGCGAGAAAGTATCAAAAGTAGCATCGAGCCATATCAAGATAGTTTCTCTCCAAATGGAATAATTGGAGAGAAAGACGCCTGCGGAGTAGGTTTTATAGCAAATATTGAAGGTAAAGAAAGTAATTGGATATTGAAACAATCTCTAAAAGGATTGAATTGTATGGAGCACAGAGGAGGATGCGGTGGAGATAGTGACTCAGGAGATGGCGCTGGTATTTTATGCTCAATTCCTTGGACATTTTTAGATAAAGAATTGAATTTAATTGCTGAACCTTATGAAAAAAGGGGTTTGGGTATGATTTTCATGCCAAATAATGAATTAAAAGTCAAAGAATCAAAATTAATATGTGATGAAGAAGCTAAAAAACTAAATTTTAAAAAAACATTTTGGAGAAACGTACCTGTTGAAAATGAAATATTAGGACCTTTGGCGAAAGCAAACGCACCCTTCATAAGTCAATGGATCATTTTTTTGGGAAAAGATGATAGTCAAGATATTGAAATGCGCTTGTTTCAACTAAGAAAAAGAATAGAAAAAAGAATAAGAGAAAATACAAAAAATGCAGTTGGCGATTGTGAATTTTATTTTGCTTCACTTAGTTCCAAAACTGTTGTTTATAAAGGGATGGTTAGATCTGAAGTTTTATCAGAATTTTATGATGACTTAAAGAAAGAGGATTTTAAAGTTTCATTTTCTGTATACCATCGAAGATTTAGCACAAACACTTTGCCAAAATGGCCTCTAGCTCAGCCAATGAGGTTTTTAGGCCATAATGGAGAAATCAATACACTCTTAGGAAATATTAATTGGGCGAAAGCATCAGAAACACATATTGATGACTATTGGGGTGAATTATCTAAAGATATCAAACCAATTGTTGATATAAATAAAAGTGATTCATCAAATCTTGATGCAACTCTAGAAATTAATATTCGTTCAGGCAAGCCAATAACTGATTCTTTGTTAGGACTTGTTCCAGAAGCATTTAGAGATCAACCAGAACTTAAAAATAGAGATGATATTAAAGCATTTTATGAATATTCAGCTAGTCTCCAAGAAGCCTGGGACGGTCCTGCTCTATTAGTATTTGCAGATGGCAATTTTGTTGGAGCAACTTTAGATAGGAATGGGTTAAGACCTGCAAGATATTCAATAACAAATGATGGGTTTGTGATAATGGGTTCAGAAACAGGAGTTGTAGATATTGAAGAAAACAAAATTATAGAAAAAGGACGCTTAGGTCCTGGTCAAATGCTAGCAGTAGATTTTTTTCATAATAAGATTTTGAGGAATTGGGATGTAAAATCAGAGGCTGCACAAAGAGAGAACTATCAAAACTTACTCCAACAAAGAATAGTAAAACTTAAAAAAAATAAATGGTCTAATATTTGTGCTTTAAAAGATCTTGAATTGCTTCAACAGCAAACTGCTTATGGTTTTTCTTCAGAAGATAATGATCTAATTCTTGATTCAATGGCTTCTCTTTCTAAAGAGCCCACTTATTGCATGGGAGATGATATCCCATTAGCTGTTCTTTCTTCAAAGCCTCATATTTTATATGATTATTTCAAGCAAAGATTTGCACAAGTTACTAATCCTCCAATAGATCCATTAAGAGAAAAATTAGTAATGAGTTTAGAAATGCATCTTGGTGAAAGATGCTCTCCTTTTGAAACAAACAAAATTAAACCTTTTATTCATCTTAAAAGCCCAATTATTAATGAACAAGAATTAATTTCACTAAAAGAATCAGAAATTAAATCAAACACAATTTCTAGTTTATTTGATATTGACAAAGGTATCAAAGGTTTTGAAAAAAAATTGGAAGAAATATGCAAATTAAGCGAAATCGCAATAAAAGAAGGCTGTTCTTTAATAATAATTTCTGACAAAGGAGTTAATTCAAAAAAAAGTTTTATTCCTCCTTTATTAGCTGTTGGAGCAATTCATCATTATCTACTTAAAAAAGAGATAAGATTAAAAGCCTCGCTAATAATTGAAACTGGGCAATGTTGGAGTACTCACCATTTAGCATGCTTAATTGGTTATGGAGTTAGCGCTGTTTGCCCATGGTTAACATTTGAATCTGGCAGACATTGGTTAGAGCATCCAAAAACGCAAAAACTTATAGCTAGTAACAAAATCAATCCACTATCATTCGATGAAGTCCAGAAAAATATCAAAAAAGCATTAGAAGATGGACTAAGAAAGATACTTTCAAAAATAGGGATTTCTCTTTTATCTAGTTATCATGGTGCTCAAATTTTTGAAGCCGTTGGTATTGGTTCTGATTTAATCAAAATAGCCTTCGATGGAACAACCAGTCGAATTGCAGGAATCACATTAAAAGAACTTGCAAATGAATCACTAGCAATACATACAAAGGCTTATCCAGAAATCGATTTAAAAAAATTAGAGTTTCTAGGATTTGTTCAATTTAGAAATAATGGCGAATATCACTCTAATAATCCTGAGATGTCAAAAATTTTACATTCCGCTCTAAAACAAGGTCCAGGATACGATCATTTTGAGACTTATAAAAAACTTATTCGTAATAGACCTATTACTTCTTTAAGAGATTTACTAACAATTAATTCCAAAAGAAAAAGTATCCCATTAGATCAGGTTGAAAATGTTGAATCAATATGTCAAAGATTTTGTACGGGAGGTATGAGTTTAGGAGCATTATCAAGAGAAGCACATGAAGTATTAGCAGTTGCAATGAACAGAATTGGAGGGAAAAGTAACAGCGGCGAAGGAGGCGAAGATCCTGCCCGCTTTAACGTATTAAACGATGTTGATCAAAACACTCAATCAGCCACATTACCTTTTATCAAAGGTCTTGAGAAAGGAGATACAGCCTGCTCAGCGATTAAACAAATAGCCTCTGGAAGATTTGGAGTGACTCCAGAATACCTAAGAAGTGGAAAGCAACTTGAAATCAAAATGGCTCAAGGAGCCAAACCAGGGGAAGGGGGGCAATTGCCTGGCCCCAAAGTTGATTCATACATTGCAAAGTTAAGAAATAGCAAACCTGGGGTAGCTTTAATATCTCCACCCCCTCATCATGATATTTATTCAATTGAAGATTTAGCACAATTAATTCATGACTTACATCAAGTTCATCCAAAAGCGAAAGTAAGTGTAAAACTTGTCTCTGAAATTGGAATTGGCACTATTGCCGCTGGGGTGAGTAAAGCAAATGCTGATGTCATACAAATTTCTGGACATGATGGAGGGACTGGCGCTTCTCCTTTAAGTTCTATTAAACATGCTGGTTTACCATGGGAATTAGGAGTTGCAGAGGTTCATAAATCTCTACTAGAAAATAATCTTAGAGATAGAGTGCTTCTAAGAACTGACGGAGGTCTAAAGACAGGATGGGATGTCGTTATTGCAGCTCTACTAGGTGCTGAAGAATATGGTTTTGGTTCAGTAGCAATGATCGCTGAAGGCTGCATAATGGCTCGAGTTTGTCACACAAACAAATGTCCTGTAGGAGTTGCTACTCAAAAAGAAGAATTAAGAAAAAGGTTTAAAGGTTTACCTGAAAATGTAGTTAATTTTTTCTTATATATTGCTGAAGAAATAAGACAAATAATGAGCAGCATTGGTGTTGCAAATATGGAGGAATTGATTGGTAATCAGGAATTTTTAACAACCAGAAATATAAGTCTTCCAAAAACTGAAAATATTGATCTTAGTTCTTTGATACAAAATAAAAACTTCATTGGAGATAGGTCATGGTTAAAACACTCTAAAGATGCTCATAGTAATGGATATGTCTTAGAAGATAATTTTTTATCTGATGCTGAATTTATGCATTCAATAAAAAATCATGGAAAATTAACTAAAAATATTGAAATCAGGAATACAGACAGGAGTGTTTGTGCAAAAATATCAGGAGAAATTGCTTCGCTTTTTGGAAATAATGGATTTAATGGTGAACTAAATCTCAATTTCAATGGATACGCAGGACAAAGTTTTGGTGCCTTTTTATTAAAAGGTATGAATATCCAATTAATTGGGGAAGCTAATGATTATGTTTGCAAAGGAATGAATGGTGGCATACTTGCTATTATTCCTCCTCAAGTAAATGAGAAATCTTCAGAACAAGTAATCTTGGGTAACACCTGTCTTTATGGTGCAACAGGTGGCAAGTTATTTGCTTTAGGTAAATCCGGCGAAAGATTTGCAGTTAGGAATAGTGGAGCTACTGCAGTTACAGAAGGCTCCGGGGACCATTGTTGTGAATATATGACTGGTGGCAAGGTAGTAATTTTAGGTTCGACCGGTAGAAATATTGGAGCAGGAATGACAGGTGGAATAGCTTACATATTAGATGAGAATAATGATTTGGGAAATAAAGTGAATAAAGAAATAGTCAGTATCTATAAAATAACTAACCTCAAACAAGAAAAAATTTTATTAGGAATTCTTAGAGAGTATTATGAAAAAACAAAGAGTTTAAAAGCATTTAAAATAATCAATAATTGGACTAATTTTAAGAGCATTTTCAAAATAGTTGTTCCTCCTAGTGAAGAAGAAATGCTTGATATTAATAATTAATGAATGCCAATTTTTATTAAGACCGAACTCATTAAAAAAGAATATCTAATTCAAAAAGATATTAGAAAGAAAGTAATAAATGAACATATCCAATGGATAGAAAATTTAAAGAGAAAAGGAATAAATATCAAAAGCGGATTTTTAGTGAATGAGTTAAAACAACCAGGGGATGGAGGATTACTAATTCTTGATGTTGAAACATATCAAGATGCGCTAGAAATTATAAAAAATGACCCCATGGTAAAAAATAATATTGTGGAATGGAAATTAAATGAATGGATTGATATTGTTCAATAAATAATTTAATTATCTTGGAAACTTCTTCATGAGTTTTTGAATTTCTTCCGCATGATAACTACTTCGGGTCAAAGGAGAACTGACAATTTGCATAAAACCTAATTCATTTTCTCCAAATAATTTAAAATAATTAAATTTTGAAGGACTAACGAATTTCTCCACCGGAAGATGTTTTGGACCAGGGGATAAGTATTGTCCAATAGTCACTATATCTACATCATTTTTTCTTAGATCCATAAGAAGATTTAAAACTTCATCATCCTTTTCTCCTAATCCCAACATAAAACCAGATTTAGTATAAACACTTGGGAAATATTCTCTTGTTCTTTTGAGTAATTCTAGAGTTCTTTGATAGTTTCCTTGTGGTCTTACTTTTCGATACAAAGCTGGCACAGTTTCAATATTATGATTTAAAACATTTGGTTTAGAATCTAAAACCTTTTCAAGTGCTGACCAATTACCACAAAAATCAGGAATTAATAATTCAATAGTTGTTTTAGGGGATTTAGTTCTAACTTCCGAAACACATTTATAAAACTGCGAAGCTCCACCATCATCTAAATCATCTCTGTTAACTGATGTGATCACAACATGATTAAGTTTCATCCTACAAACAGCCTCGGCTAAACGACCAGGTTCTGTTGGGTCTAAGTCTCTCTTTGATCTATCGAAATCAATATCGCAATATGGACATGCTCTAGTACAGCCAGGTCCCATGATTAAAAAAGTTGCCGTACCACTAGCAAAACATTCGCCAATATTAGGACAACTTGCTTCTTGACATACTGTATTTAATTTTAGATCACTCAACAAATTTGCAGTATTACCTATTCTCTGAACTTGAGGTGCTTTTACTCTTAACCAGTCAGGCTTTACAACTGCTTTATTAGAAATATTAGGCAAATTAATTTAATAAACTCAATTAAATTCAATTTTAATCAAATTAGTGAAACTTTACTATTTTTATTCCATTTAAATAAAGAAATTAAATTTCTAATTAATTTGAAGGCGATTAAATATTACTTTTGAGAAAAAATATTAAATCATTATCAAACATTTTGCTACAAATAATCAAATAATAGAATAAGTGTTCTTATAACAAAAAATAGAACAATATATAGAACGTTATTTTTAGTATAGTTTTCAAACATACTAAAATATTAATAAATAGAAAGTAATTATTGCTTAAATTTGTTTAAAAACGTTCCATAAAGTGTTTTTTAGTTAAGTATTTGATACAGTTAAAAATATATGTATTAAAACATTGACTTTTAAATTTAAAAGAAAACGTTTTCTTTTATCTGAAAAAAATAAAAAATACAAATCTATTGGATACGCAAGAGCTATAGATAACGAATTTGATTACTTAGATGAACAAATAAAAAGCTTAGAAAATGAGGGTTGCAGCTTAATATTTTCTGAAATCATAAGTATAGATGAAGAAATAAAACCCGAACTTAGAAAAGCTCTTAATTATTTATCAAATGGAGATGAATTAATAGTTACAAAACTAGATAGGGCATTTTCTAATAGAAATGAATGTATAAGAATAATTAATAAACTCTTGAATAATGATGTTAAATTGAGAACCTTGTCTGGTTTTTTGTCTCCAAAAAATTCATCAGAGATATCTTCTTCAGTCTTCAAGATTTTATATGAGTTAGATAATTTGGATCATGACTGTTTAAAAGAAAGGAAAAAAGAACTTGTTTTACAAAGAAGACTAAATGGAAATAATTTAGGAGGCAGACCAAAAATTAGTCCTTTGAAAGAATCACTAGTTATGAGGTTGCGTAAAGAGGGCTGCTCATATCGATCAATTAGAACTCAAACTGGAATTGCTTTATCAACAATCAGAAGAATAATTTTGGATGGAGAAGCAAACTGATATGAATAAAAAAGAACTTGAAAACCTAATTAAAGAAAATCTTAAAGATACTGCATTACGTATTCATGAATTAGATATTAAAGATAGAAACAGTTTAATAGAAGAATATAAGGAATGGATTTTGAATGAATTAGATTTTGAGGAGGTAATGATGTTACCTTACGAAGCTTATACAAATAAATTAGATAGAGATTTATTAGATGATTTAATGTGATTTAATAATAAACCAAATTATTATTGTATTTATAAACAGCATTTGATATTTCAGGAAATAAGATCTCATCCTTGACGTATTTTTCTCCATTGCCAAAAACAACCAATAAAGTTTGTAATGAATCATTATTAGCCCACCAAGCTGCATCATGTCTTGCCTGTGACATAAAACCTGCTTTACTCCAGAAATTAACATTCTCCGGTAATCCCCCTCCTAAAAAACCATCTACCTGATTAAGAGGATCCTTATTAAGTAAATTCTTATTTAAATTTCTTTTTAAAAAACTTCTTAAATTTAAATTATCTTTTTGATAATCAAGTTTTATCATTATCTCCTCCAAAATCCTTGCAGTTGAATCGGTTGTCATCATATTTCTATTTTTGTTTTCAATTCCATAAAATTCTTTTTCTCGCCCAAACGGTCCATCATCCCATGTCTTTTGACAGCAATTTATTTCATATACTTCATCCCAATTAAGCTCTTTTAGCCAATCATTGATTATTGACCTTTGATATTTCCAATTCTCCCATGGATCTCCTTCTATACATGGTCCACTTGTAGTTCCTGTGAGCACATCAATTAAAAAACTTGTAGCATCATTACTAGAGAAAAAAAGCATTTTATTTACTGCATCACTTATTTCTTGGCTTAACAATATTTTTTTTGTTTCAATCCATGAGTATGCAGCAAGGCCATAAACTAGCTTTACGATACTTGCAGGATAAATGAGTTTTCTATTATTGAAACCATATCCAAAGCCTTTATGTATATGATTATTTTCACTTTTATAATTAATCCAAGTTATTGCAATATCATTCTTTAAATTTTCTCTATTTTTAGAACAAACTCTGTCTAAAATATCGTTTAAGGCTAAACCCATTTCTTCTTGTAAATAATAAAAAGACATTGTATGAAAAAGCATATAGACCCTATATCACTATTTAAGCAAACTAATTTTTCAAACACTATTTGGTGGAAAGTAAAAATTAATATTTCTGGATATCAAAATGAAAGTGAGAATAATTTAGTGACCGAAATATTCAAAAATAGAATTTTTAGACTGATTTATCCAAGTTTTTTTCAAAGTAAAAAAAAATTATCGAGGATATTAGTTCAATTTTATGAAGATGGCTATATATGCTGGATTGATTTGCAAAATTTATCTATTGAAAAATATGACTCTAAAAACAGTATTGTCGAAACTGATGAAGCATCTATACAAGAAAAAATTCCATTAATACTTAATTGGATAAAAGATCAATCTAAAGTAAAAAATAAATATCTTTGGGGTGGTACTTTAGGGCCAAATTTTGACTGTTCTGGACTAATTCAAACGGCTTTTTTAAATCATGAAATTTATATACCTAGAGATTCATATCAAATAAAAAGTTTTTGCAGGCATCTTTTCAATTTTTCAGATAACAATAATTCACTTAAAAAAGGAGATATTTTATTTTTTGGAAACAAAATAAAATGTGACCATGTTGGAATTTATAAAGGAGATGGATTTTATTACCATAGTTCGGGTATTGATTACGGCAGAAATAGTATAGGAATAGACACCTTAAAAGAAACTGATGACAAAATATCACTGCACTATCAATCCAAACTTATTTCTGCAGGAAGAATATTTAGATCATACAGATGGGATAAGACTATTAGATGAATTTTTATATAACAGCTTATTATTAAATATACTCTAGGTGGATTTTGATATTAACCAGTTGTCCAAATATTTTTTACAATTGGCATTATGGTATCTAAATGAAGAGTACCTACAAGAAGCCATGCAAAGACAGCACCTCCACAACCACCTAGCCAAAATCCACTTGTAAAATCAGCCCATCCAGCTCTCGTGAATAAATCTGCTGGAGGATTATTAACAGTAGCGTCAGGAGGTTGAACATTAGGAGCTTTTCCAGGGGCATTATAAAGAACCAAGAGGGCTGTCAAAATATGTACGGCGCCTATTGCTGCTAGTAATCCTGCAGTTAATGCGAAATCAGAGTTTCTTAGAGGGCCAGTCATAGAAAATGGTCCATATAAAAGATACCCAAATGCAGCTCCAGTTTCTAAACCTCTAAAATTTGGAGAAATTCCTTCTCTATAGAAAGGTAAATTATTAATAAAGGCTTTTGTGAAGTAACCACTATTAACAGGTGTTGCAAGATTTCCAACACATGGATCTGAAACTGTTTTAACAGCCCATTGATCTGCTATTCCAATGTCATTTGGCTGAACAGAATTATCTATGTATTTTTCATCAAATTTAACAGAACTTGTTGATTCTGAGAATGATTTTTGAAAGTCGCTCATTTTGTAATTTAAGATTAGTGTGAATTTAATTAATCAGTAGCTGTAATAAATCTTCCAATTAATACAATAAAAACTGCTGGAGTTACTAAACCGATCAATGGGACAAATATTGAAGGTAAGAACGTTGAAAAATCAGATGGCATAATCTTTTAAAGATATTTGAATACTTTAGTATTTATCTGACAATTAATGTTAATTTTATTACCGGATGATATAAAAATTATTAACTTTGTATATGCTAAATTTTCTCTCAATACTTCTTATCATTCTTATAGTACTTTTTGTATTAATTTTTAAAAGAAAATATTTTAAAAATACTCTTATTAAAAAGAGTTTATATTCGAATAACGAATTAAAAAAAAATAATAAAACCATTAACTCTGGATCAATAAATAAAATTTTTTCTTATCAAGACAATGTTAGAAAACATACAGAATTCTATAAAAGAACACTCAGAGCAAAAATGTTGAAATTTTTTGAAGGTAATACTAAAGATAAATTAAAAGCCTTGAATATTGCAAAAGAATTGGCAGATAAATCTACATTACCCATACTAAGAAGAGGTTTAAAAGATATGGATCCAGTTATAGTGGAAATTTCGGCTGATCTTATTAGAAAATTCAAGTAACATTCAATTATTAATTTTAGTTTGAATTTTTCTAACCCTATAAATAGGCCTATTTTGACTTTCGTGATAAGTTCTAATTAAAAGTTCACTTAATAATCCAAAGCTAAACAATTGAACTCCAGCAATTCCTAATATCAAAGCAAACATTAGCATCGGTCGATTACCTATATCTTCCCCAAACATTTTCACAATTAACAAGTAAGAGGTCATCCCAAGACTTACTAAAATACTTATAATCCCAATAAAACCAAATCCATACATAGGTCTTGTTAAAAATCTAGTCATAAACCAAACAGTAAGTAAATCCATTAATACCCTAAAAGTTCTATCGATCCCATATTTACTAGAACCATATTTACGACTTCGATGATTTACTTTAATTTCTTTAATTTTAGCTCCTTCAATATTTGCTAAAACAGGCAAAAACCTATGAAGTTCTCCATATAATTTTATGTCATCTAGTATTTCTTTTTTAAACGCTTTTAAAGAACATCCATAATCATGCAGCTTAAGGCCTGTAACATTAGCAATTAACTTATTTGCAATTTTTGATGGTATTCGTCTATTAATTAATTTATCTTTTCTATCATATCTCCAGCCACAAATTAAATCATAGCCTTGATTAATATGTGAAATCAAAATCGGAATATCATTAGGATCGTTTTGTAAGTCTCCATCTAAAGTAATTACAATTTCACCATTAGAATTATCAAAACCTGCTGCCATTGCAGCTGTTTGTCCGTAATTTTTTCGGAGTGAAATGACTGATAACTCCTTAATCTTGCTAGTTAATTCATCCAATACATTAGAAGTACTATCTTGAGATCCATCATTAACGACAACTATTTCAAAATTTATTTTATTAGTATGCATTATATTTACAACTTCATCTAATAAATATCCAATACTCTCACTTTCATTAAAAACAGGAATAATAATAGAAATCAACTGATTAATATTTGTCATATGATTAGCAATTAATAATCTTTTAATTTTAACTTAATTTCGAAAAATAAAATTAATAAAAAAAAATCACCACTGTTAAGTGGTGATTAATTTTATGTAATCAACTCTTATCCAAACTTACCTGAGGTAGATGCTATTACAAATGCTCCAAATGTAAGTATATTTCCAATTGTAAAATGAGCTAGTCCCACTAATCTTGCTTGAACAATTGAAAGTGCAACTGGCTTATCTCTCCAACCTACCAAGTTAGCTATTGGAGTACGCTGGTGAGCCCAAACTAATGTCTCAATTAATTCTTGCCAGTAACCTCTCCATGAAATCAAGAACATGAATCCAGTAGCCCATACAAGATGACCAAATAAGAACATCCAAGCCCAAGGTGATAAGGAATTTACTCCAAATGGATTATATCCATTGATTAGTTGAGCAGAATTCAACCATAAATAATCTCTAAACCAACCCATTAAGTATGTTCCAGACTCATTAAATTGAGCTACATTACCTTGCCAAATTGCTAGATGTTTCCAATGCCAGTAGAAAGTAACCCATGCTATCAAGTTTAAAGCCCAGAACATCGCAAGATACATGGCATCCCAAGATGAACTATCACAAGTACCTCCACGACCAGGACCATCACATGGGAATGCGTATCCTAAATCCTTTTTATCAGGAATTAGTTTTGTTCCCCTTGCATCTAAAGCACCTTTAATAAGGATTAACGCAGTTGTATGAAGTCCAAGAGCAATAGCATGATGAACTAAGAAATCTGCGGGACCTATTGGTAAGAAAGAACTAAGAGCATCTTGCCTATTAATTAAATCCATCCAGTAATGATTTCCTGGTAAAGAATTTGCTGCGATACTAGCAGAACTTGTAGGGTCAGATAATAAAGCATCAAAGCCATACATCATTTTTCCTTGAGCTGCTTGAACAAACTGAGCAAATACAGGTTCAATTAAAATTTGTTTTTCTGGATTACCAAAAGCTACAACTACATCGTTATGTACGTATATACCTAAAGTATGGAATCCAAGTAACATAGTTACCCAACTTAGATGACTTATTAATGCTTCTTTAGTTCCTAAAACTCTAGCTAAAACATTATCTTTATTAAGTTCGGGATCATAATCTCTCACAAAGAAAATTGCTCCATGTGCAAAGGCACCAACCATCAAAAACATAGCTATATATTGATGATGAGTATAGAGAGCAGATTGTGTAGTGTAATCTCTGGCAATAAAGGCATAAGAAGGTAGAGCACCCATGTGTTGAGCAACCAATGAGGTGGCAACTCCAAGAGATGCTAAAGCTAAACCTAATTGAAAGTGTAAAGAGTTATTTACTGTCTCATAGATGCCATCATGATTAATCCCAAAGCTACCTTTATGTGGATCATTAGGATGCCTTGTGTTATGAGCTTCAGTAATCTCTTTTAAGCTATGACCTATTCCAAAAGTATTTCTATACATATGACCAGCAATAACAAATACAGTTCCTATTGCAATGTGGTGATGTGCTATGTCAGTTAACCATAATGCTTCACTTTGCGGATGCAAACCTCCCAAGAATGTAAATATTGCAGTTCCAGCACCTTCAGCAGTTCCAAATACTTGATCTAAAGAATCAGGATTTTGTGCGTATGCACCCCAATTTAAAGTAAAGAAAGGAGCTAATCCAGCAGGATGAGGAAGAACAGTTAACCAGTTATCCCAGCCAACATGCTGACCTCTTGATTCAGGTATAGCCACATGAACTAAATGACCAGTCCAAGCGATACTACTAAAACCAAATAAAACAGCTAGATGATGATTTAATCTTGACTCTGCATTTTTAAACCATGCAAGTGAAGGTCTGAATTTTGGCTGTAAATGCAACCAACCTGCAAATAAGGTCCAACAAGCTAATATACTCATGAAAATTGAGGCTTGGAATAGTTGCTCGTTAGTTCTCATTCCAATTGTGTACCACCAATGGTACAAGCCTGAATAAGCTATATTAACTGGCCCACTGGCTCCTGCTTGTGTCATCGCTTCTGTAATACCAGAGCCGAAATGAGGATCCCATATAGCATGAGCTATTGGACGAACATGAGTTGGATCAATTACGAATTGCTCAAAGTTACCTTGCCAAGCAATATGGAAAAGATTGCCAGCCACCCAAAGCGCAATTATCGCTAAATGTCCGAAATGAGTAGAAAATAACTTTTGATAAAGTTTTTCTTCAGTCATTCCATCATGACTTTCAAAGTCATGAGCTGTAGCTATTCCGTACCATATTCGGCGGGTTGTTGGGTCCTGAGCTAGACCCTGGTTAAATGATGGAAATTTTGTTGCCATTGAATTAAAAAGGAGAAGTTCAGGTTATTTAGCCAAGCCCGAAAAGGCGAGCATGGAAGAATGCCCAAGTAGTAGCAATACCACCTACTAAGAAGTGAGTAACACCGACTGCACGACCTTGAGTAATTGATAATGCTCTTGGTTGAATTGTTGGAGCAACTTTAAGTTTGTTATGTGCCCAAACAATTGATTCAAAGAGTTCTTGCCAGTAACCTCTTCCACTGAATAAGAACATTAAGCTAAATGCCCAGATAAAGTGTGCTCCCAAGAACATCAAACCATACATACTTATAGCTGAACCATAACTGGTCAAAACCTGAGAAGATTGCGCCCACAAAAAGTCTCTTAGCCAACCATTAATAGTTATTGCACTTTGAGTAAAGTTACCTCCAGTAAGTCCCCAGACGTCGCTTTGCATCTTCCAAGAGAAGTGGAAAATAACAATTGATAAGCAGTTATACATCCAGAAAAGTGCTAAGAAAACATGGTCCCAAGAAGAAACTTGACATGTACCTCCTCTACCAGGTCCATCACACGGGAATCTAAATCCTAATGATGCTTTATCGGGGATCAATCTTGAGTTTCTTGCATAAAGCACACCTTTAAGAAGAATCAAAACTGTTACGTGAATTTGGAACGCATGAATATGATGAATCATCAAATCAGCTGTTCCAAGTGGAATTGGAGCAATAGCAACCTTTCCACCTACTTCTACTAAACTGCCATTAAATACTTCACTAATTGCTTTATGAGGTAAAGCTTCTGCAGTACCAGCCAATATAGAAGTCCCAACAGCTGAAGCTTGAATGCTTTGAACCCATTGAGCAAATATTGGTTGAAGTTGAATTGCGGAATCACTAAACATATCTTGTGGTCTACCTAGAGCTCTCATTGTGTCGTTATGAATATAGAGCCCAAAACTATGGAAACCTAACCACATACAAACCCAGTTAAGGTGACTTATTAACGCATCTCTTGCTTTTAAAATCCTATCTAAAACATTATCAATATGTTTTGCTGGATCATAATCTCTAACCATTGCTATACCAGCATGAGCTCCAGCTCCTACTATAAATAATCCACCTATCCACATATGATGTGTAAACAAACCAAGCACAGTCATGTAATCAGTAGCAATATATGGATAGGGAGGCATCGCATACATATGATGTGAGATCAAGATACTAAGAGAACCAAGCATCGCCAAGTTCACAGAAAGCTGAGCATGTCTACTTTCAGCCATAAATTCAAAAAGACCTTGATGACCTTTTGGAGCTGGGAATAATATTGGATCTCCTTGATGTGCCTCTAATATTTCTTTCATACTATGGCCAATACCATAGTTAGTTCTGTACATATGACCACCAATGATTGCAATAACTCCAAAAGCTAAATGATGATGTGAAATATCAGTCATCCATAAACTTCCAG
>QCTB01000016.1 GCA_003209055.1 Prochlorococcus sp. AG-670-O13 | reverse complement strand
TGCTACATCTACTGGGTTGATTGTAAGAGAAGCATAAAAATATGAAAAACCCAAAATTAAAGCAAAAAATGTTAGTGCATAAGGCCATGGATTAGAGGAACCAGGGTTCAAACTACCGGCTAATTTGATCAAAATTGGATTTCCAGTGACATTTGCAATTGTTATTGGTAAAAATATCAATGCAGAGGCAAAGATTATTGGCATAACGCCTCCAGCATTCAGTTTTAAAGGAAGATAACTTTGTCTTGTTGGAAGTAAAGAGACGTTTCCAATCTGTCTTTTAGCACTTACTATAGGAATACGTCTAGCTCCCTCTTGAACAAAAATTATTCCCACAATTGTTAGTAAAAAGACTCCAAGTAAGACAGCTATACCTAAAACATCTCCACGATCACCTGTTTGTGCTTTTTCAATAGTTGAACTTAAAGCTTTTGGCAAAGTAGCTACAATATTCAAGAAAATTACTAACGAGGCACCTTGACCTATACCTTTTTCCGTAATAATTTCACTAAACCACATTACTATCATTGAGCCTGTCACTAGGGCAATAGATGTTTGCAAAACAAAAGCAGTTTGACTTATACCATCAATTGCATACTGTCTTAGAATTAAAGAAAATATAATACTTTGTAAAAAGCCCCATCCTAAAGAGACATATCGCGTAATCTGGGCAATTTTTCTTCTACCTGCTTCCCCTTCATTTTTCTGTAAATCTTCAAGAACAGGCAATGAAGCAGTCAATAATTGAATAATAATTGAGGCATTAATGAAGGGTAAGATCCCAAGAGCAAATATTCCTAAGGTTGAAATTCCTCCTCCAGTAAAAATGTCCAAAAAACCTATTAATTGTCCTCCTTGATCTATAAAACTTTTAAAGGCAGCTCTATCAATTCCAGGCATTGGTATATAAATACCTAATCGGACCAAAAGCAATAGTCCTAAAGTTGTCAAAACTCTATTCCTTAACTCTTTATTTAAAAATAATTGAGTAATTATTTCTGAAGCACTAGGATTTCTGCTTTTGTTAACTAACATCTGTAAGTGAAATTAAATTTATAAGTAAATTTATTTATTATTAATAATTTCGCAAGATCCACCAGCAGCTTCTATTTTGTCTTTAGCAACTTTAGTAAATGCATGAGCTTGAACTTTTAATTTCACAGTAACTTCTCCATTTCCTAATATTTTAAGGGGAAATTTTGGTTTAAATAACAGCTTTTTTTTCACTAGTGAATCTACATTGACAATTTCACTATCTTTAAATTCACTTAATTTGCTTAAATTAATTATAGAAAAGTTTTTTTGGTTAATAATTTCAAAGTGCTTTAATTTTGGAACTCTTCTATAAAGTGGCATTTGTCCGCCCTCAAATCCAGGGCGTGTAGGTCTACCAGATCGAGACTTCTGTCCTCTCATACCAAACCCACAAGAGGCTCCCTGCCCAGCTGCAATACCCCTACCCTTTCTTAATTTTTTCTTTCTTGAGCCAGTATTTGATTTTAGTGTATTTAATGTTTTAGTCATAATTTTTAAGAGTAAAGCTGTTCAAGAGAAATCCCTCTCTCCCTTGAGGCGGATTTATGAGTTCTTAATTGGGAAAGCGCTACCATTGCAGCTCTCGCGTTATTTAAGGGAGTTTTACTACCTAATCTTTTAGCTAAGACATTTTTTATTCCTGCTAACTCTAAAACTGTTCTTATTGAACCCCCGGCAATTACACCGGTACCAGGAGCAGCTGGTCTAATAAGTACATTGGCAGCTCCATCTCTTCCTTTAGATAAAGTGGGTATTGAATTATTTGGAGTTAAAGGAACTCTAACAAGATGCTTCTTCCCATCTGAAACTCCTTTTCTTACTGCTCCAATAACATCTCCAGCCTTTCCAACTCCTACTCCTACTTGACCTTTCTCATTACCAACGACAACAATTGCTCTGAAACTCATTTTTTTACCACCTTTTACAGTCTTAGATACCCTTCTAATTTGCACAACTCTTTCTTGCCACTCAGAATCCCTTTCGTTTTTAGAATCACCTCTTCGATTTCTTTTTCGATCATTATTACGATTACCTCTCCTCTGCTCATTAGGATTAGATGAAGGTACTTTTTCAGTCTTTGACTGATTTTCTTGTTTTGTTGGAGTGTCTGTCATGATAAAAAAAATATTTAGAAATTCAAGCCTGCATCACGGGCTGCATCAGCCAGAGCCTTTACTCTCCCATGGTATAAATTACCTCCTCGATCAAAAATTACTTCTTTGATACCTTTCTTGATTGCTCGTTTGGCTAATAACTTACCAACAATTGAGGAAGAACTGCAGTTAGAAGAAAGTCTGTCTGAATCCTCTTTAAGTTCTTTATCAACTGTAGATGCTGAACATATTGTTTGTTGTGCATCATCGTCAATAACTTGAGCATAAATATGATTATTAGAACGGAAAACAGCTAACCTTGGGCGCGTTTTATTACCGATTAAGTACCTTCTTAATCTTTTATGACGTTTTTGAGTTTGAAGTTTTCTTGAAAGTTTAGCCATGAATTTTTAAATCAATTATTTTTTGCCGGATTTACCAGCTTTTCTGATGATTCGCTCACCTTGGTATTTAATACCTTTACCTTTATAAGGTTCTGGAGGTCTGATTGATCTGATTTTTGCTGCTTCATTTCCAACAATTTCTTTATCAATCCCAGATACAGTTACATTTGTATTACTTTCAACTTTGTATGTTATACCATCAGGGGGGTTCATTTCTACTGGATGACTATATCCAGCACTTACGACTAAAGTTTTTCCTTTCACTTGGGCTCTAGATCCAACCCCTACTATTTCTAATTTCTTTGAATAGCCTTCAGTGACTCCTATAACCATATTGGAAATCAAAGTTCTACAAAGACCATGCCTTTCTCTTGAATATCTTTTCGTAGTTGATGGAGTAACAACAATCTGATTTTCTTTTTGATCAAAATTGACACCATCAGGCATCAGTCTTTTCAATTCCCCTTTCGGACCCTTTACAGTAATTATTAATCCATTGATATCAACAGATACTTTTTCAGGTATTTGAACTGGAGATTTTCCTATTCTTGACATGATTAATTCTCCTTAATAAACATAACAAAGAACTTCGCCACCGATGCCTTGTTTCCTTGCGTCTCGGTCACTCATTACACCCTTGGAAGTTGATACTATAGCAACTCCAAGACCCCCAAGGACTTTTGGTAACCCCTTTGTATTTTTATAAATCCTCAAACCAGGCTTACTTACCCTTTGCATTGATCTGATAGTAGGAAATTTATTTTTACCGCTATATTTAAGTCCTAATACTATTTTGGACTCAATACCTTCCCCTTCCTCATTAATATCAGCTATAAAGCCTTCTTTTTGCAATACCTTAGCTATACTCAGAGACATTCTAGAAGCTGGAATTGAAGTTGATGTATGCTTTTTTTGGCTCGCATTTCTTATACGAGTAAGCATATCTGAAATAGGATCGTGATTTGACATGTTTTTAAATTTAATTACTAAAAGGCATTCCTAGCTCCTTCAGGAGAGCTTTACCCTCTAAATCAGTTGAGGCGGTGGTAACAATTGTTATGTCCATCCCTCTAATAGAGTCAATTTTATCAAATGAAATTTCAGGAAATATCAATTGTTCTTTAACCCCTAAAGTATAATTACCTCTTCCATCAAAACTTTTAGGATTAACACCCCTAAAGTCTCTAATTCTTGGTAAAGCTAGATTTATAAATCTCTCTAAAAAAGAATACATTCTGTCGCCCCTTAAGGTAACTGTACAACCTATTGGCATTCCTTCTCTAATTTTAAATCCTGCAATTGCTTTTTTAGATCTTGTAACTAAAGCTTTTTGTCCAGTAATAGTTGCCATTTCATTTAAAGAGGCTTCTAGAGCCTTTGAGTTCGAAGCAGCCTCTCCAAGTCCTCTGTTTACGTTAACCTTAATAACCTTGGGGACTTGATGAATATTCTTTAGACCAAGGTCTTTTAAAAGCTTAGGTCTTATTGCTTCTTTGTAGCGAGTTTTAAGAGTCATTGTTTTTGGAATTAATTCTGGTCTTTGTCAGAATTGAGTAAATAAGAAAATGGAAATCTCGTTTTGATGAATAATTTAATCAATTAGTTCACCAGTTTTTTTTAATCTTCTTTTTTTTACTCCTTCTTTGTCAATAAAATATTCTATTTTACTTGTTAGATTTTTATCCTTGGAAAAAAACATTACATTAGAGGCATGTAATGATGCTTCTTCTGTTAATATTCTTCCGCTTTCGCCTTCTTGAGTAGGTTTAACATGTTTTGTTCTAAGGTTTATTCCCTTCACAACTACTCTATTTTCTAGGGGGATAGTTTTTAAAACTTCGCCTGTCTTGCCCTTTTCTTTGCCATTAATAACTTTGACTAGGTCTCCTGTTTTAATTCTCATTTTAATACGTTTAGAGTTTTTCTTTTGTTTAAGTGAGTCCAACATTTAAATAACCTCCGGAGCTAAGGAAACAATCTTAGTGAAATTCTTATCGCGTAATTCCCTTGCAACTGGACCAAAGACTCTAGTACCTTTTGGATTTTTATCTTCATTAATTAAAACAGCTGCATTATCATCAAAACGAATTGAGTTGCCTGTATTTCTCCTTAAAGTATGTCTTGTCCTAACAATAACTGCTTTAACAACATCTGATTTTTTAACCCCCATATTTGGCAATGCGTCTTTAACTGATGCAACTACAACATCTCCGACATGTGCATATCTTCTATTTGAACCTAGCACTCTTATGCATTGAAGTCTTTTAGCTCCACTGTTATCAGCGACAGTTAAATAAGTTTCTTGTTGAATCATTTTTTATCCTCCTTATTCTTAATTGTTTTGTTAAGAATTTCTTCTATTGCCCATCTTTTATGAGCACTTAGCGGCCTCGTTTCTTTAATTTTAACTCTGTCACCTAAAACACATGTATTTTCTGGATCATGTGCCTTATATCGAGTTGTTTTACTTACAATCTTTTTATAAGTTGGATGTGGGTATCTATTGATTACGGCAACAACAACTGTTTTGTCCATTTTGTCGCTTACAACAGTACCAATTCTTTCTTTAAGTGCCATAGTAATAATTAATCAGAGGTTTTTTGAGAAGTGGATTGACTTTTACTAAGAGTAAGTAATTGTGCAACTTGTTTCTTGATGATTTTAAATTGATGCGTTTCATTAAGCTGTCTTGTTGCCTGTTTGAATCTCAAGTCGAATAGATCCTTACGTAATTGATCAATTTTCTCATTAATTTGAGAAGAATTTAACTTTTTAAATTCTTTTATAGATTCTGAATTTTTCATTTTTTAACCTCCTCTGCTGATTTATTCTCAATCTTTACTTCTTTTGATGAATCACTAGTAAGATTTTTATCACTAGAAATGAATTTTGTTTTTACTGGTAATTTGTATTGAGCTAGGCGCATAGCTTCTTTAGCAATTTCTTCTGTAATCTCTTCACCACCCATTTCAAATAATATTCTTCCAGGTTTTACAACAGCTACCCAAAACTCTGGATTACCTTTTCCTGATCCCATTCTAGTTTCTGCAGGTCTCATAGTGACTGGTTTATCCGGAAAAATACGAATCCATATTTTCCCACCACGCTTAACATATCTTGTCATTGCTCTTCTACTTGCTTCAATCTGTCGAGCAGTTACCCACCCACAGTCTTGAGCTTGGAGAGCAAACTGACCAAATGCAATGGTATTACCCTTAGAGGCGATTCCTTTCATTCTGCCTCTATGCTGTTTTCTGAATTTAGTACGTTTTGGACTAAGCATTTTTATACCTCCTATGAATTCTCATTTGAACGATCCTCAAATTGCTGAGGTTTTCGACTACCTTTCCTTCTTGGAATAGCCCCAACAGGAATAGTTTGTTCTTCTTTAGGAAGAACCTCCCCTTTGAAAACCCAAACTTTAATTCCTAAAACACCATAGGTTGTATTTGCTTCTCGCAATGCATAATCAACTTCAGCTCTCAAAGTATGAAGAGGAACCCTACCTTCTCTAGTCCATTCTGTTCTAGCTATTTCTGCTCCATTTAGTCTTCCACCTACTTGTACTTTCAATCCTAGAACCCCAGCCCTTTGTGCTCTTTGTAAAGCCATCCTTATAGTTCTTCTGAAGGCAACTCTTTTTTCTAATTGTTGTGCTATGTATTCAGCAAGTAAATATGCATCCGCATCAACTCTCTCGACTTCAACTACATTAATACGTACTTGCCTTGTCCTATCACCAATAGTTTTTTGTATCCCTGATCTCAATTCCTCGATACCACTTCCTTGCCTTCCTACAATTACTCCTGGTCTAGCAGTTTTTAATTCAAGTTCTAACTGATCAGCTTTTCTAGCAATTAGAACATCACTAATTCCAGCTGCACTATATTTCTTTTGGATAAAAGTACGAATCTTATTATCTTCTTGTAGAAGAATTGGATAAGTTTTAGAAGTAGCGAACCATTTTGAACGGTGTTCTTGAGTAATACCTAACCTAAGTCCGGTTGGATTAATTTTATTGCCCATTAGTTTTGTGCCTCCGTATTAGTTTGATTAGGAGCAGATTCAACAGAAATAGTAATATGGCATGTCTGTTTTTTAATAGAGAAAGCTCTGCCTTGAGCTCTTGGTCTGAACCTTTTCATGACTGGACCATTGTCAGCCGAAGCTGAAGATATTACTAGTGTTGCTGGTTCCATACCTAAATTATGTTCTGCATTAGCTACGGCAGATCTTAAAACCTTAGTAATAGGATCGGTAGATCTATATGGCATAAATTCCAACATAATAAGTGCATCTCTATAAGATTTACCTCTAATTTGATCAAGAACTCTTCTTACTTTTGATGCAGACCCACGAATATACTTTCCATGGGCGATCGCTGTTTTAGTGATTTCAGGTGTTTTAGTCATTTATCTTGCACCCTTTTTATCTCTTAAGTGCCCACGATAGGTTCTAGTTGGAGCAAATTCGCCTAATTTATGACCAATCATTTGTTCAGTGATAAATACTGGTATATGGGCCTTACCATTATGAACCGCAATCGTATGACCAATCATTACTGGAAGAATAGTCGAAGATCTAGACCATGTTTTGATGACTGATTTATCATTATCAGTGTTTTGTTTTTCTACCTTTTTAAGCAAACTATCTGCTATAAAAGGTCCTTTTTTTAATGAACGTCCCATGATTTATAAAATAGAAATAAAAATAGAAATAGTAGTAATCAAGAATCTCTTCCTCCTCTACTTCTCTTAGAAACACGACGACGTTTTCGAACAACTAATTTATTACTTGGTTTGTTCTTCTTACGTGTCTTTAATCCAAGTGTTGGCTTACCCCAAGGTGTTACAGGGCCTGCACGACCAATTGGAGCTTTTCCCTCTCCTCCTCCATGTGGATGGTCACATGGGTTCATAACGCTACCCCTTACTTGAGGTCTTCTACCTAACCATCTTCTTCTGCCTGCTTTTCCTAAACTAGTATTTCGTATTTCCGAATTACCCACTTCTCCTAAAGTTGCATAACATTCCTTCCTAACGAGTCTAACTTCAGTTGAAGGAAGTTTTAAAGCGACATAATCTCCCTCTTTCGCCATTAGTTGTGCACTAGCTCCTGCAGATCTGACCATTTGAGCACCTCTGCCAGCATATAGTTCTACACAATGGACATTTGAGCCTAATGGCATAACAGATAGTGGCATTGCGTTCCCTTCTTCAATTGGGACACCTTCGCCAGATATTACATTTTGACCAACTCTTATTCCTGCAGGGGCGATTATATATCTTTTCTCTCCATCTTCATAAAATAGAAGTGCAAGCCTAGCATTTCTATGAGGATCATAATGAATAGCTGCAACCTTGGCATTAATATTTTTTTTATCTCTTCGGAAATCTACCAATCTATATTGTCTTTTGTGTCCTCCACCTCTATGACGACATGTTATCACTCCCCTATTATTTCTACCTTTATTTCTATGCTTAGAAACTATTAATGTTCTTTCTGGTTTAGAACTTGTAATTTCACTGAAATCAGTAACAACTCGTTGCCTAGTTCCTGGTGTATAGGGTTTGAATTTGCGAATAGCCATGATAAATACTCCTTAAGATTCTGGGAATAGTTGAATTTTGTCATCTTCAGCAAGACGGACAATTGCCTTTTTGACTTGAGAACGTTTCCCGGAGAATTTGCCGACTCTTCTTGTTCTCCTTGGAGGATTCATAGTGTTAATTCCTATAACTTTAACATTAAACAAGGTCTCAATTGCTGCCTTTATCTGAGGCTTTGCAGCTCTGTGATCTACCTCAAAAGTATATTGGTTAAGGTCTAGTGCATTTGTCGCTTTTTCAGTAATTACGGGTTTGCGAATTATATCTGCTAGACGAGAATCAAATAATTTACTCATGATGCATAAACCTCCTGAATTTTATTGATTGCTGATTGACCAATAACTAACTTATTAGCGTTGAGAATATCAAAAACATTTAATTGATCAGCAGCAATTAATTTTACCTTTTCAATATTATTAATAGATTTTTTTATTACTTCAGAGGGATTATCAAGAATAACTAAAACTTTTTCTGTTTTTTCTATTCCTAATCGAGAAAGACCATTAATTATTTCTCTAGTTTTTGGTTGATCTAAGGTTGAGCCAAAATCTTCAACAGCTTTGATATCAGTAAGTCTCGACATTAGAGCTGTTCTAAGTGCTAATCTTCTTTCCTTACGATTCATATCTAAATTATATGAGCGTGGTTTAGGGCCAAAAATCACGCCTCCACCTGGTCTTAATGGAGTCCTAATTGATCCTTGACGAGCTCTACCAGTACCCTTTTGCTTATAAGGTTTTCTACCTCCTCCACGAACTTCGGACCTTGTCAAAGTAGATGCGGTACCTTGTCTTTTATTGGCTAATTGTCTAAGCACAGCTCTATGGATTAAATCGGCGGAAGAAGTTTCTTTGGCAACTTTTAAATCAATTGAAACTTTGCCAGCTTTTTTACCATCCCATTTTAAAGTTTCTAGAGTTGTCATGATTTTGCTCCTCCTTTGTTACCCACAATATTATTAGGCTTGATATTGACTATCGATCCAGGTTTCCCTGGTACTGAACCTTTCACGACAAGTAAATTTTTCTGATTATCAATTTTAACCACTAACAAACCTTTGGTAGTAATTTTTTTACCTCCATATCTTCCTGCCATTCTTTTCCCAGGGTAAATTCTGCCTGGGGTTGTTCCTGCGCCTGTAGATCCTGGAGCTCTATGATTTTTTGAACCATGGCTCATAGGTCCTCTACTAAAACCATGTCGCTTTTGATATCCAGAAAAACCTCTCCCCATAGATTTACCGCTTATATCAACTTTTTGACCAACCTCAAAATTGGTTACTGTTATTTCTTTCCCAATCTCGTAAGAAGAAGTTTCTTCAACTCTGTATTCCTTCAGATGTTTTAGGAGTTCTTCACCTGATTTTAATAAATGTCCTTTCTCAGGCTTACTCATATGCTTATCTTTTGACACACCAAAGCCTATTTGAATAGCAGTATAACCATCCAAAGATTGAGTTTTGAGTTGTGTGACACGACAGGGGCCAGCCTCTATAAGAGTTACTGGCACAGCGTTCCCTTCGTCGTCAAATAATTGGGACATGCCCAATTTTTTTCCTAAAATTCCGATAGACATAAGGTTTAATTAGGCTAGCTCGTAATTAATTTTTAATGAATTATCAATTCCCTTTAATGATTTCAAAAGGGTGGTTAATCAAAAAATTAATTTAATAAGGTAGGAGTGAGACTTTTCAAAATCGAAAGTTTCTCTTTAGGTAAAACCAATCCTAAATTTTTTTAACGATACGCTAAAAATGTGAAATATTTATTGGCTCGGCTAGCTTGCGAGCATAAAAAAATTCACTGAATATAAATTGTACATCATCAAGTACCGTAAAATGAAATAATATATAAATAAAAGGAATTTTTATGCCATTACTTCTTTCAGGAAAAAAGTTTCATAACGATTTACAGAAAAATAAATGTTTAGCTATGTTCGCTCCTCTTGAAGGCGGATATGAAACTCGTCTTTTAAGAAGAATGCGAGCAAAAGGTTTTAAAACTTACATAACCTCTGCTAGAGGATTAGGAGATCCTGAAGTATTTTTACTACAATTACATGGCGTAAGACCACCTCATCTTGGTCATCAGAGTATTGGAAGGAATGGAGCTCTTGGAGAAGTTCAACAAGTAATTCCTCAAGCATCTGAACTATTTAATGAAAATGATAAGGATAAACTATTATGGCTTCTAGAAGGTCAAGTCTTATCATATTCTGAGCTAGAAAGTTTAATTAAAATCTGTACTACAGATAATAAACTTAAAATTGTTGTTGAAATGGGTGGTTCTAGAAAACTAGAATGGAAATCATTAAATGACTATATTCTGAATGAATTTTAAAAATGAGTTTTTTTAAATAATTTTTTTGATAGGATTTTCTTTTAGGAGTTTTCCTAGAAAAATTAGAAAAAAAATCTGGTATGTATATATGGAAAAAATATCTTTAACAATCAAAAAATCACTAAATTCATAGAAAATTAGCATATCCAACGTTTAAGGTAAATAAAAAACAATTACAGAAAATCTAGAATACAAAATTTATATTTTTTGATAGAAAAAAATCTAGTAATGTATTAAAATAAAAATTCATTGGGCCGTCGCCAAGTGGTAAGGCATCGGGTTTTGGTCTCGACATTCCTAGGTTCGAATCCTAGCGGCCCAGTTTTTAAAAACTAATTGAGTGAAATCTCAAAAATTATTTCTATTTGATTTTGATGGGGTAATTGTTGATGGAATGAATGAATACTGGAATAGTTCATTATTAGCCTTTGAAAAATTTTTAAATCCATCCGGCATCTTAATTGACCAAAATCTTTATAACCAAGTCTCAAAGACTTTTATTGAAGTCAGACCCTGGGTTAAATATGGATGGGAAATGATAATCATAGTTAACGAAATTATCAAAAAAGAAAATCCATTAAATGATAATAACAAGAGAGATTTCCTAAATAAATATCATAAAAATTGTCAGAAAATTCTTTTAGATAATTCTTGGGTTGCCGAAGACTTACAAAAATATCTTGATGAAGCAAGAAAATATCAAATAGATAAGGATTTTGATAATTGGATAAAATTACATAGGCCATTTTATGAAGTTTTAGATTTTATAAATAAAATTAAAGAGGACAAAATGAAGACGGGCATCATAACAACTAAAGGAAAGATATTTGCAGGAAAAATTCTTGAGAAATTAAATATTTTTCCTGAATTAATTTTTGGGTATGAATCTGGCTCGAAAGTTGAGATTGCGTCACGACTTTCAAAAGAATATGAGATTATGGCTTTTATTGAAGATAGAAGAAATACCTTGATTGATATAAGGCAAAATAATCTCACAAATAATATCCCGTGCTATTTGGCTGATTGGGGCTATTTGAAAGATACAGACAAAACCAATCTTCCTCATGAAATTAAATTGTTGAAATTAAGAAATCTAGAAGAATTACTTGCAATATAAAAATCTTCAGCTAAAGTACGCATGTACTATTATTTGTAATTATTAAATTAGAATTAAATATATAATTCTAGATTTAAAATAGTTATAAGAAATTATCAATAAATTGAAAAATGAGTTTTGATGAAAGAAGAAAAAAAGATTCAAAGGAATCTTCAGTTACAGAAAAAGCTAAAGCATTAAATTTAGTCTTAGGACAGATAGAAAGAAACTTTGGAAGAGGATCAATAATGAGACTCGGGGATGCCTCCAGGATGAAAGTAGAAACAATATCTACAGGAGCTCTTACATTAGATCTGGCATTGGGAGGAGGATATCCAAAGGGAAGAGTTGTTGAAGTATACGGTCCTGAAAGTTCAGGGAAAACTACCCTAACGCTTCACGCAATAGCAGAAGTACAAAAAAATGGTGGAATAGCAGCATTTGTAGATGCAGAACATGCTCTAGATCCAGTCTACGCTGCATCTCTAGGAGTAGATGTTGAAAATTTACTAGTCTCACAACCAGATACAGGTGAAATGGCTTTAGAGATAGTTGATCAACTTATAAGGTCGACCGCTGTAGATCTTGTCGTTGTTGACTCGGTAGCCGCACTAACTCCAAGATCAGAAATAGAAGGAGAAATGGGGGATCACGTAATAGGAAGTCAGGCAAGGCTAATGAGTCAAGCAATGAGAAAAATAACCGGAAATATTGGAAAGTCTGGATGTACAGTTATATTCCTAAATCAACTACGTTTAAAAATTGGCGTTACATATGGGAATCCAGAGACAACTACAGGAGGCAACGCATTAAAATTTTATGCTTCAGTAAGACTTGATATCAGAAGAATTCAGACTCTTAAAAGAGGTACGGAAGAATATGGCATAAGAGCAAAAGTTAAGGTAGCAAAAAATAAAGTTGCCCCTCCATTTCGAATTGCAGAATTTGATATTCTATTCGGCAAAGGGATTAGTACAACAGGATGTTTATTAGATTTAGCAGAAGAAACTAATATTATAATTAGAAGAGGTGCTTGGTACAGTTATGAAGGAGAAAACATTGGACAAGGAAGAGATAACACAATCATTTGGTTGGATCAAAACTTGGAAATAAAGAATAAAGTAGAATCTATTGTGAAAAGTAAACTGATAGAAGGAACTGAAGTAAAGTCTAATTCGATAAAGGCATTAAATAGTAATCCAGAAAATGCATTAATTGCTAATGACATTAAGACCGTAGCTTAATTTATAACGAATCAGCTGGAGTCCACCATCCTGCAGCAGGTCCAATAAATCTGACAAATACCCATAAAATAACTAATCCTCCAATACCGAACCAGCTAGCTTTTATACTTAATTTAATAAAACTATCTTTCTGATTAACAGTAATTGGGAGCCACTCGAATAATCTCGGTGATAGATCTGTTTGAGATTTAATATTGTCTTGTTTAGGAGGCAGACCTAACGTTTTTCTCCTTTTTGCTTCTCCCATATTTAAAGATATTTTCTGAATGATAACCTAATCGAAAGGCAGCATAAAGTTTATTTGTTTTGAAGGTTGAATACTTCGTAAAATTACTCTACCCCATTTTCTTTTATTTGCTCTACCATCAAGAATTATTAATTTACCAGAATTTTTTCTTAAAGGTGAAACTGACCTTTCTAACTTTTCTATTGCTTCTGGAAGTAAGAATTCCCTAAACCAATCTTCTGAAAGTTTTTTCTTATGCAGAATAGTGATTGCATTAATAGGTTCTTTCATATTTGGGATAGGTAGCAAAGGAATAATTATTTGCTCGGGACTTTTTATTAAATAAGAGTTTTTGATCCACCAAATATAACTAGCACATAAAATTTGATTATTTAGAGAGGGAATAGTCTCAAGCAAAACTCGCTTTCCATATATTGATGCTAATTCTGTAGCTAAGTTGAGCTTCAAATCAACATCATCAGATAAAAGTAAAGTCAGTCCTTTTCTGAAAATTATTAATTTTTTGCAGTTATCCAAAACTATTTCGGAAAACATTGGATTATTTGGGAGCATTTGCCGAGGAGGTAAATATAGTAATATCTTTTTTTCATTAAAGTTGCTCTTAAAATTCATCACAAGATCAATATCTATACTTTCCTTTTTTAGATACTTTTGGAAAAAATTATCTTTTCTTAGAGCAGATAAAAAAACAAATTTATTATTACTTAGAAAGTTTTTAATCTTAGAAAGTTCATGTATTGGTTCTAAATAGAAGTTCCACTCGAAATTTACATCATCTAAAATTACCCAGCATGCCCATCCTTCAGATAAAGCATTACTTACTCTCAAAAATAGATCAGAATATGAAGAGTATTCAAAAAAGAATTTGGAAAGAAAATTTAATTCTTTTTGATCTAAAAAAATATAACTATTACCTGAAACTTTCCTCAAGAAAAACTTCTTTTTTAAAAAGTTATATGTATTAATGATCTCTTGATTTATGGTTAATGATTTATCGACATTATGAAGCCAATTTTCTTTTACTAAGATAATTCTAAAATGATTTTTTAAATCGTTTTTAATGTTTTCAATCCCAGAAAAAATAATACGATGATTTAAAAAACTAAGAGAATTCAAATTATTGAGTAAATTTTCAATAGTCAAAAAAGAAATTCGATGATTTGAAAAAATTATTTGATCATTTTCTAAAATAAAATCAAATCCGATAGTTTTTAAATCTTGTAATTGATTTTTCTTTATAAATTCTATTTTTTCTTTAGATAAAACAAAAGTAGTATTTTCTTCTAACAAGAATATAGAAATCAAAATAGCAGAAATCCAATTATTTGTAGAAAAAATTTCTGAGTTAACTAGATAAGTTTCATTGGTTTGAATACACTTTGAAATTATCCGACCAAAAGAATAAATATGATCCCAGTCGGTCTGATTGGACCTAATAAATCTTTTTAAATATTGATGACTTAAAATTTCAAGCACTATATAATTTGAGTAATATCAAATTCGTAAAAATATGATCCTAATATACAAAAAAATAGTGTCAATTTAAAAAAAGCCTTAAATTAATAAATCAATGAATATTGGAATTGTGGGACTAGGACTTATTGGTGGTTCAATAGGATTAAAACTCCAAAAATTAAATCATACTATTTATGGAGTCACGAATAATATCTCTAATAAACAAATAGCAATAGAGAGAAATCTTGCTAATTTTGTTAGCTGCGATTTAGGCATTTTAAAAGAATGTTCTCTTATAATATTGGCATTGCCTATTAAAGATTTAATCAATCCTTCCAAAGAACTAATAAGTGCAATTCCCAAGCAGGCAATAGTAACTGATGTAGGTTCTATCAAAGAGCCAATAATTAACAAATGGGAAAAAATACATCCATTATTTATTGGATCACATCCCATGGCAGGTACCGAAGAAAAAGGGGTTAATTCAGGTTTCGAAAGTTTATTAGAAAATGCGCAATGGATTATTACACCTACTTCAAAAACTAATTCCAATGCAGTTAATACGCTAAGTAATTTAATAACTTCTATGAAATGCGAGATCTGCAAAACATCGCCAAAAGAACATGATAAAGCAGTAACTTTAATATCCCATTTGCCAATATTTGTTGCTTCTTCTCTATTGAAAACTTGTAACCTACAGAATAACAAATCACTATTAGATTTAACTCAAAAACTAGCAGCTAAAGGGTTTGCAGATACAACAAGAGTTGGAGGTGGTAATCCAAATTTAGGTTTGGACTTAGCTATAAATAATCAGACAAATATATTGAATGCAATTAAAGAATTTAAAAATAATATTGATGAAATTGAAGCTTTAATTAAAAGCAAAAATTGGGAGTTACTTTCTAAGAAACTTACAAAAGCAATGGAAATAAGATCAAAGTTTACAAATTAAAATCTCACAAAGAAAAATCATTTATTCCTTTAGAGGCTAAAATTTGTCTTGCAACCATTAGTGCAGACTGACTAACCCCCGCTGTACCCTCTCCAGGATAAATAGAATCGCCGCATAACCATAAACCTTGGAAAGGAGTTCTACTTGACAACCCAAATAATCCAAAAATATCAGGATTTTGACCTAGACCACCTACTATCCCATTTGGCCTATTAGTCCATCTTTCAAATCCCAATGGGGTCGCCAATTCCTTATGAAGCCAATTTTCTGAAGCAATATCAAATTGATTTTCTAAAGCAATTGATATTTTTTGGAGATACTCACTTTTTTTCTTGACATATTCATTTTTATCTAAATTAAACCAGGCATTCGTTTTTGTAAAAAGACTAGCTATCAAGGTAATCTCCCCTTTTGGAGCTCTACCATCTCCTTCTTCGCTTATTGATACAAAAAGTGGATCCAATTCATTAGTAACGAATTGATAATGATTTGAAGAGATTAATTTAATATGTTCTTTTTTTAATGCTGAATAAAAAACTACAGCTCCACTTGGATCGGGAAGATTTTGTATTCTGTTTTTATAAATATGATCTACGTCTAGGGACTCCTCGATATGTTTTAAAAGAGATTGAGGAGGGGGTGTATAAACGATATCATCTGCGTAGTAGTCTAAATTCTCTTTCTTAGAACTTACACAAACTTTCCAAGTCTTTTTTACGTTATCAAATTTTATAGAGTTTACTTTATGCCCGAAAACAATATTTACTCCTGTTTTTTTTAATGAATCTTCTAGTGAATCACTTAAAACTTGCATTGACTCTTTTAAGTGCCATAGACCATGAGGCTGTTGGCAGATTTGCAAAACAGTTGAACCATACAGAGCTGCTGTTTTATAAACATCTTCTTGTGAATAAAGCTTTAATTGTAAATTAAGAAATTTAATTAATCTAGCATCCTTAGACAATCCACAAATTCGTAAAAGGTCAAAAATAGTAGATTTTAGCAATATGCCTGTAATTAGATTGGCTGGAACTAATGCTTTCAGAAGTTGTGATAAGTCCCAAAAATTTTTTATTGGTAAAACAGGGTTATTGTTAGCAAAAGTCCAATTGCTTTTATGGATTAAATTACACAATTGCCAAAATTGACTACTCCCTGGGAACTGCTTCTCCCTTTCTTTTATCCATTCATTTTTTTCATACCAAATAGGTATTGGCTGACTTCCATCATTTAAATCTACAATACAGGCTGGATTCAAAATAGAGGCTTCTGGAATAGGAATATCAAGAAAATTAAAAATTTTAGAATGTATTCCTCCATCTTCCAAACCTGCAACTTGTGTTGCTCCAACATCAAAAATATATTTTTTTCTTTTAAAAGTTCCTGCACAACCTCCTGATTGAGTATGTGATTCAATTAAAGTTACTGAAAGCCCTAGTTTTGATAAAATTGCTGCAGATGTTAGTCCTGCGATACCAGCTCCAACTACAACAATTTCAGTCTTGGACATTAAAATGCAAAAGTTACCCTATAACGAACTTAGCGAAATTTGTAATCAATTAGGAGAAGGATTGCCAAAAAGTATAAAACAAGTTTTTGGAGGAGATATACATAATGCGTGGCAAATAGAGTTTGACCATACTAAATTCTTTCTTAAAAGAAATGCAAGAAGAGAAAAATTTCTTAAATTCGAAGAATCTTGTCTAAAGAATCTACAAAAATACATTAATGATGAAAACTTAGTTATTCCTAAAATCATTTTATATTTAGAAATTGACAATATAGAACTTCTATTAATGGAATGGATGGATATGAAAAATAGTGATCAGCAAAAATTAGGTAAAGGTTTAGGAGAAATGCATATTACATCAAACAAATTTAATCCAAAGAGTTTTGGATACAATTTAGATGGTTATATAGGAACCAACAATCAAAAAAAAGGGTGGGAAAAGAATTGGATAAAATGTTTTATTAATTTAAGAATTGAACCTCAATTAGCAATGTTAGAAAAAGACTTTTTAGAAATTGATATTAAAAATAAAATAAAGTCAAAAATTAAATCGCAGTTATATAACCATGAACCATTTAACGCCCTTGTGCATGGTGATTTGTGGGCTGGGAATATTGGAGTAAATCAAACGAATAAAGGTGTAATATTTGACCCTGCTTGTTGGTGGGCAGATTGTGAGGTAGATATTGCTATGACAAAATTATTTAGTATGTTTAGGAGTGAATTTTATGAAAATTATTATAGAATAGTTCCAATCAAAAAAGGTTTCGAAAACAGAACTATCATATATAATTTTTATCACATATTAAATCACGCAAATATGTTTGGTGGTTCATATTGTCATCAAGTTAAAAGCTATATAAAGAATATATTGAGTATGTAAACTTAATTATCCTAAATATGTTTTTTTGAGATTTTGAACCTTTTCTAAGACTGCTTCGCGATTTTCGCTAGTGCGAAGGTTTTCCCAGCTCCATTGCCCAACTACTACTACCCCTAGTAGTTCTAATAAGCCAGGGAGAATTGGGAAAAAATTAATCGTGTCGATAACAATTTTAATTATTATCTGAGCGATAACTACAACAGCAATTATGCCTGCTGCTTTACCATATTTTCCCATTTGGGTCCAATCAATAGTTCCAAGTGTTTCATTGATTTTTCCCATCACATCAGAATACTTCTCTGAAAAGCTTTTATTTTCTGAGTTTGTATCGGAGCCGGAGTCTTGATTTGACTCAGGAGTGTTATCACTCATGAATTCAGTCAACTTAATATATGAACCAGACAGTATCGGAAAAATTGACTGTTGACTACCTTTTTGTATTGCATAATTCCGAACCGAAACATTTTGTATTTTGAAAGAAGTATTGATATTAGTACAGTTTTAAGATATTTTGCCTCAAATTTGAATTACAAAAACTTCACAATATTATCTTGTTCTAACACAAAACATTAAAAAACTTCATCAACACCAAAAAAAAAAAAAGCTAAGATTATTATTAAAATTAATATATTTTCATAGATTATTTATTTAAAAAAGAATGGCAATATCAACTAATTTAAAATATTATTCCTTAACAGAAGATGAAGAAGAAAGATACAAAAAACATCTAACATTAAAGGAAATAGGATTTAAAGGTCAATTAAAACTCAAAAATAGTTCAGTGGTATGTATTGGCGCGGGAGGTTTAGGCTCTTCAGTTTTACTTTATCTCGCAGCTGCAGGAATTGGAAGAATTGGAATAGTTGATAATGATCAAGTTGAAAAGTCAAATCTACAAAGACAAATTATTCATGAAACAAACACTATTGGAAATTTAAAAATTGATTCTGCCCGAGAAAGACTTAAAAGATTTAATCCGAATACTGAAGTAGTAACATTTAATGAAAGAATTAACCCAGAGAATATTCTTAAAATTATTAAAGAATTTGATGTTGTTTGTGATTGTTCAGATAACTTTGGTACTCGATATTTAATAAATGATGCATGCTTACTACTTAATAAACCTTTAGTTTTTGGAAGTGTTCAAGGTTTTGAAGGCCAAATAAGTGTTTTTAATCTGAATAAAAATAGTCCTAATTTAAGAGACTTACTACCAGAATCTCCCACGAAAAATAATGTTCCAAGCTGTGAAGAATTTGGTGTTATTGGTGTTTCAACTGGTCTTATAGGTGTTTTGCAAGTAAATGAAATAGTCAAAATTATCCTTAAAAAAAGAGGGATTCTTGATGGCAAGTTTATGATTTTCAACCTACTAAATATGAATATTAAAACATTAAATTTAAAAGCTGAAAAGTTAAATAAAAAAGTCACAAACCTTTCTGATTTTAAAGATTTTTATAACGATACAGAATGCATCAATGATATTGCAGTCAATAAAATAAATGCTTTAGAATTTGTTCCTTTATACAAAGAAAAATTTAATGAAATACTTTTAATTGATGTAAGAGAAAATGAAGAATTTAATAAATCATCCATTAAAGGCTCGATATCTATACCTCTAAATGATCTAGAACAAAAATCCCATCTCGAATTTATTAAAGAAGCCAGTCTGAATAAAAAGGTTTTCACAGTATGTCTATTAGGAAAACGTTCAGAAAAAGCTTCAAAAATTTTGTTGCAATTCAAAATTTTTTCAAAATCAATAGAGGGTGGAATTAAAAAAATCAATCAAATAATATCAAGCTAAATTTTATAGAAAATTTAGTAATCCACCCCTCTTTTCAAATCAACTCCAACATTCGCATAATGTTTATGACACACCATTTCAGAGTACACATCTGCAAGTTCAAAGTATGAAGGTTCATTTTTACATCTTCCAGTAATAACAACTTCTGTGTCTGAAGGTTTTTTTAAGAGAGTCTGGTATATGGATTCAATGGGCAAAAGTTCTAAATCAACAGTTGGATTCAGTTCATCCAAAATAATTGTTTTATATAAACCACTAAGAATAGCCGCTTTAGCAATTTCCCAGGCCCTCTCAGCTTCAATATAGTCAATAGGCTGTTGTTGCCCCCTCCATACTATGGCATCTCTTCCCGAACGGAGATGATCAACTAAATGTGGATAACTCTCTCTCAAAGCTTCAATAGCAGCATCCTCGGTATAACCATTTCCACCTTTTAGCCATTGCAAGATTAAAACTCTATGACTCTTGTCTTGAGAGATTCCTTTACCAATAGCTTGAAGAGCTTTACCCAGTGCACTTGTTGATTTACCTTTTCCCTCGCCAGTATAAACTTCAATTCCGCCAGAATTATTCTTTTTTCTATAAGGTTTATCTGAATCACCTCTTAAACGTGGTCTCATTTCTGAATGAAGTTGCGATATTCGTATCAATGAAGAAGGCGCTGCCCTTCCTGTGATAATAATTTCCAAGCCATCAGGTCGATTTTGAAGAGAATTAACCACTTCCTCAATATTAAGCATCCCTAAATCTAAGACCGGATTTAATTCATCAAGAACAACAACTGAATATAAAGAGCTGGCAATAGCGCCTTTAGCAATATTCCAACCTCTCTCAGCCTCAGTAATATCAGATTTTGTGACTTGGTCAGCATTAAAGAATTCAGATCTACCCGTTCTTACATGATCAATCAGATGTGGGAAACCTCTCTGTAATGCTTCTATCGCTGAGTCTTCATCATATGACCTCTCAGGACCTTTTAGAAATCTAAGCAGTAGAACTCTAGACTGTCTCTTTTCGCATATTCCTAAACCTATTGTCCTTAATACCACTCCTAAAGCAGCCTGACTTTTACCTTTTCCTTCCCCGTCGTAAATATGTAATTGACCTTGTGATCTTTCTTGACTGTCACTTGCTGTGACAATTCCAATACCTCTATTGCTACTAGTATTTGTCAATTGAAAAAGGTAAGTAAATTTAATCTAAGATATAGTTAATAATATTATTAAAATTTAATAATAAATACAACTCATCGATATCTTACTTTAATTTTAAAAACATTATTATGTTCTATCAACTTGAAATTCTCTCTGATGAACAAAATAAAAAACTCCAAGACATTAGAAATTTCATCAAAAATCTCAAAAGTGTTTGTGTTGCCTATTCAGGCGGAGTAGATAGTACATTGGTAGCATCTTTAGCATTTGAACAATTAGGGGGTAAAGCAATTGCGATTACTGGAGTTTCACCTGCATTAGCTAAAACATTGCTTAATGAAGCAAAAAAACAAGCAAGATGGATTGGAATACAACATTTAGAAATTAAGACATCAGAATTAAATCAATCAAGTTACAGTGAAAATCCTAAAAACAGATGTTTTGCGTGCAAAAAAGAGCTCCACAAACACACCACTTTTATATCAAAAAAACTGAATTACAAAAATGTCTGTGATGGAGTGAATCTTGATGATCTAAAAGACTATCGGCCTGGGATTCAAGCTGCCAAAGAGGCAGGGGTTATATCTCCATTAGCAAAATTTAAGTTTACTAAAAAGGATATAAGAGAGATTTCAAGAGCTTTAGGTTTCCCTTGGTGGGATAAACCTGCTCAACCTTGTTTATCATCAAGATTTCCCTATGGTCATCAAATAACATTCGAAAGACTAAATATGGTCGAAAAAGCTGAAGAATATATCAAAAAAGGCAGCATAACAGAAGTCAGAGTTAGATGTCACGGCTCAACAGCAAGAATTGAAATTCCACAAGATAAATTACAAATATTTTGTAAAGAATATGATTTTAATCAATTAGTTAATTATTTCTCTAATTTAGGATTTGAATGCACAAGCTTAGATCTTGAAGGTTTAATCAGCGGCAAGCTAAATAGATAAATATCTTAATTTAATTTATTTTTCTTTATTAATTATGAACTATTAAAGGAGGATTTCTATCAATTACACGTAAAAGATGCTCTTCAGCCATTAAAGCTTCAATTAAGTATTTACAAGATATATCTGGTTTCATATTTTGGCCACATGTAAAAATATCTACTGCAGAATAATTTGCTTCAGGCCATGTATGTATTGAGAGATGTGATTCAGCTAGTAACGCAATAGCAGTAACTCCCTGAGGTTCAAATTTATTACTTATTAGATTCAAAACTTTTGCTTTAGCTAGTTTAGCCGCATTATTTAATGTACAACGCAAAAAAGATTCATCATTTAATTTTTCGGAGTCACATCTATAAAGCTCTAACAAAAAATGTTTACTTTCATATATTAATTCTTTTTTATTATTTGTAGCTTTGAAAGTTTGATCTTTTTTTGGGACTTCCATTAATGGTTTTAATTTAAATTATAGATTAGCTAAAAATTAGGTATTTTTCATTATAAATAAATCATTTGCGAAGAGTTTAAAAAAGATTGATTGAATTTATCTAAGTGCGTTGCACTTATAAAACATTGACTATCTTTTCCTACAGAATTAAGTAACAAGTTTTGTCTGGTGATATCAAGTTCAGCTAAGACATCATCCAAGATCAGAAGAGGAGGTACATTTATCATCTTATGCAATAAGTCAAGTTCCGCCATCTTCAAAGCTAAAATAAAAGTCCTTTGCTGACCAGATGAGCCATATTTTCTTAAAGAGATTTTATTAATTAAAAACTCTATATCATCGCGATGTGGACCAAAATTACATTTGCCAGTTAATGCCTCTGTTGATCTCTGATTTTTCAATTGCTCGGCAATTTGCTTACTTATGACTTCTTCTTCTTCTTCTTCTTGATTTATATTTATTACACCAGACAGATAATTTATATCGATTTGCTCTTTGGATTTACTTAAATGATTATGCCAATATTCAACATATGGTTTGATTTTTAATATTGCTCTCCGCCTGCGTCTAAAAATTCTTGTACTTATTAATGACATTTGAATATCAAAACTTTCAATAACTTCTGAAGTTTGATTTTTTTGAAAACTTTCAGAACGCCAAAAATGACTTCTTTGTTTTAAAAGTCTATTAAATCTATGAATCAACTCTACATATACAGGTTCAAGTTGAGATACAACTTTATCAATCCATATTCTTCTATAGCTTGGTTCACTTC
>QCTB01000015.1 GCA_003209055.1 Prochlorococcus sp. AG-670-O13 | reverse complement strand
ATTATAATTAATTGATAAGATAAGATTTATGTCTATAAATATTAAAGCTAAAACTGTTCTGATAACTGGAGGAACTAATGGAATCGGTTTATCAATAGCAAGAATGTTCTCCAAAAAGGAATTAAACGTTTGTGTCTGTTCAAGAAGTCGCGAAAGGGTTAATTTTGCCTTCACGGAACTATCTAGAAACAATAAAAATAGAGTCTATGCTGAAACAGCTGACGTTTTAGATGATGCAAGTGTTGAAGAATTCTGTCAAAAGGTTTTATCAGAATTTGATGGAATTGATATTTTAGTAAATAATGTTGGCGGAGGTGGGAGATGGGGCGATAAAAGCATCCTAAAGACCAATCAAAAGGTTTGGGAAGAAGTCTATAAAAAGAATGTAGGAGCAGCTCTTACATTTACAAGACGATTTCTTCCCGGAATGGTTAATAAAAATTGGGGAAGAGTGGTTACAATTAGCTCAGTTGTTGGGCGCCAAGCGGATAGCAGACCTTGGTATGTTATGGCTAAAAGTTCCGAAATAGCACTTATGAAAACATTCGCAAGATCAAAGGAATTAGCGAGGGCAAATATAACTTTTAATACCATTTCACCTGGTGCAATAAGAATTCCAGATACGGGTTGGGATCATCAGGAGAGGAATGATCCAGTTAGCTTTTCCAAGATGGTTGATGAGAAATTTCCTCTTGGAAGATTGGGTAAACCCGAAGAGGTTGCTTCTGTTGTAGGATTTTTATGCTCTGAGGAGGCTTCGCTTGTAAACGGGGCAAACATAGTTGTAGATGGAGGAGAAAGCACAAGTTTTTAAGGCTATTATAAAAATATCCTAGAGCTTGAACTACATAAAACATCTAGCAAAAACTTTGATGGCTTATAAAGAATTGTTTTCTTATTGTTTTTGATAATTACCATTTAAAAAAAAGATTTATAGACAAATACTCTCAATCTTAAAAAAAATCTAGATTCGTTGTTACTTAGGCACTGGGGATTTTTATTATAGGTATTAAAATAAATACAATTTTATGGCTTATATTTGGAATTCCTGGATCAACAAGTAAATATTATTTTGGTTATGTATACTATTTAATAAATTAAAAAGTATTTTATATTGATCTTAATGAAAAAAATCTACATACCGACAAAAACACTTTTAATTCTTTAAGTTGTAAAACTAGTAATAACTAATCATTAAAATATGAAGTCAGAAAACAGCAATATCAAAGTTACTTTTATCATCCCTTCTTGGCATTACTGGAATGATCCAATCAAGCACCAGCCATATTGGGAGATGCATTACGCTACACATGTGAAGTCAGCAGGTTATAAAGTTAGTATTGAGGATTTGAGAGTCAGTGACAAATCCTCTTTCGAAAATATGACTAATGAAATAGAAGAATCAGACTTCTATTTTTATTGGATATTTAAAACTGGAGATGCTTTTGAAATTTATTCAATAGCCAAAATCCTTAAGAAAAGATTCCCCAAAAGCATTCATGCCGCTGGAGGAACACATGTCGATAAAGAACCTTATGACTCAGCAAATAATTTTGACGCAATAGTAAAAGGACCTGGGGAAAAAGCATTTTTAAAAATAATTGAAGACTCTCAAGAATCAAAATTATTAAAAATTTATCAATCAAACTATAGTGAAATACCTTTTTCCTCGACGCTTATACCAGAAAGAGAATTTTTACCTGATAACTTAATAGTAAACAATAAATTATTTACTGGTTACGCAGATGTTCCTGGGACTCTTACTTATTTTTCACGGGGTTGCATATATAAATGTTCATATTGTACATATAATGTTCCAAACTCATTACAAGTTAGAACACCAACTCAAATTAAAAATGAAATCTCATATCTTAAAGATAGATACTCAATAAAAGGACTGTTAGTTAAGGATGAAGTAGCTTTAAATCCAAATAAAAAAATTTGTAGTGAAACATTAAATGCAATTCAAGATAGTGACGTTATATGGAGGGGACAGACTACAACTTTAGCAACCTATGATCAATTGAAACATGCAGCTGATTCAAATTGTCTTGAATTAGCGATTGGAGTTGAAACTGCAGATGAATTTGTAATGAAGATAATTGATAAGACTTGGCAGGATAGAGAACAGATATTTAGATTTGGAGAAAATGCAAGGAAAGTAGGAATTAAAATCAAAGTCTGCTTGATATTAGGTCTCCCAGGAGAACCATTAGATATTGTAAAAAAAACAATAAAGTTACTTGAAGAATTACAACCTAATTTTGCAAGTGTTTCTGGTTTTTTACCTTCTCCTGGATCTCCAATAGCAAATGATCCAAAGAAATTTGGGATTAAAAAGATTGATAAAAATTGGCAAAAATATTCACATCTACTTTTTAGATTCGCTGATGATGAAGATGTCGGACTCCCTTTTGAATATGATACAAGTTCTAGTTCTATAAATAATTTTTCACGTGAAAAGATCGTAGAAAATATTATTGAAGTTCAAAATTGGCTCAAAGAAAGAGGAATGGTTTATTAATGGATTTAACTATTGTAATTACCACAAGAAATAGATCCGAAAAATTAATAAGAGTTATAAAAAACTTAGAAGATTCAAAATTTAAAGGTAAATTATTAATAGGTGATGCAAGTGATTATAAAAATTCATATTCTTCAAAACAATATTTAAAAAAAACTTGTTTAAATTATGAATATATTTTTCATGAGGGCTTTTCGGTTATGGATAGCCATAATATCTTGGCCTCAAAAATTTCTACAAAATATTCATTATGTATTGCTGACGGAGCAATAGTTATTTTAGATGGGATTAAAAAGTGTCTGAATCATTTAGAAAATAATTCTGATTTAGTAGCTATAAGCGGACAAGTATTTAATTTTGAATATAAAAAAAAGACAAATTTTAAATTTTCATACTACAAAATGCCGAATATTAAAGACCAAGATGTTTTTAAGCGATTTAGTAACATTTGTAGAAATTATAATGTAGGTTTATATTGTGTTATGAAATCAAAAGTATGGATTCATATCTGGAAAAATTTAGAGAAAATTGATACACCTCCACTTGCTGCAGAGATAATTCCAAATATAAAATTATTTATTGCTGGGAATGTTAGTAATACAAATACACCTTATTTATTAAGAGAAATGCATTCAAAAAGGGTATTGAAAGATCCTAAACCTTTAAATACGTATAAACACTTCCTTAGTGATTATAAATCTAGTATTGATATTATTTACAAAGAAATAAAATTATTTAATTTACCTATATCTAAAGAAAAGATAAAAAATATATTTGATATTTTGATTTATAAAGAAGATAAAAAAAAATATTTACCAAGTAAAAGGAATGAGATTTATAGGATCTTAAGTAGTTTTGATTTGATAAATAATATTATAAACTTTCTAAAAGTTGAAAACTTTGGCAGAAAATTCTCATGGAATAATTATGATAAATATAAATTGAGAAAAGCTATTCAATTTATAAAATCCTATAGAGATCCAAATTCTTTTAAAAAATAAATTACTAATTTATATATTAGTTTTTATTAATCAAACTAAAGAATGAAGTTATTTCATATTTAAGATCTAAAAATTCTAGTTAAAATTTATCATTAAAATTTATCAATTTAAATAGTTTAAAATTCACATTAAATAAAATATATTTAAAACTTAATTAATAAATGAAACTTTATTTATTAATTCGAAGAGGCTAATTTTTAAATAATAATTAATTATATTATGATAAAATAAAAATAAAATTATATTCCAATGAGATTAGTTAGATGAGTGAAGATATTCTCAATAATTTTTTAGAAAACTATATTAATAGGCATTTACAGGCTACTGAAAAATTAAAAAATGAGCTTGTTTTTTTTAAAAAAATATCGAATGAAATTTCCCGCTCACTAAGATCAAAAGGCACAATTTTTTGGTGTGGTAATGGAGGAAGTATGGCAGATGCAAGTCATTTAGCGGCTGAATTAATGGGAAAATATGACTCTGAGCGATTACCTCTTAAGTCAATAGCTTTAGGTCAGGATAGCTCAGTCCTTTCTTGCATAGCAAATGATTATGGTTACGAAAACATATTTTCTAGAGAACTAACTGGTTTAGCCAGTAAGGATGATTATTTAATAATTTTAAGTACCTCAGGCAATAGTAAAAATGTAATAGATCTAGTTAAGACTGCAAACAAAATAGGAGTTAAAACCTTCTCTATTCTTGGAAAGGGCGGAGGTGAAGTAAGCAAATTGTCCTCTTCTAACTATATAGTTCAAGAAAATAAAACTTCGATTATACAAGAAGTTCAAATAATGATTGGACATTTAATTGTAGAATTTGTAGAGCATAATTTAAAAATTAACATAATAACTAATTAATAATATTAAAAAGCTATTAATTTAAAGTTTGATAGTTTATGGTTATTTGTTAAGCCTAGACTTATTTGGATTTTTATTTCCTTCCTTAAGTTTTTCCTTGAGCTAAATTATATATATTATTTATTGAGTTAAGTGAAAAAACAAGAAATTTCAAATAAGTTAATTTTTGGAGGTCTTCTTGATCATAATATTGAAGCGGAAGAATTAAGACGTCTTCAAATTATTGAAGGTATGCCTATTCACACATGCAATAACTATAGAGAATCTATTGAGTTAATTAAAAATGCATCAAGGGGAATTGAAAAGAATTTAAAATTATTGACGAAAATTTATTATAAATATCCCAACATTAAACATAAAAGATTTAGACCATTAATTGATCAGTTAAATGAAATTGTTGATAGGTTGGGATTTATTCCCGTTGACTGGTCATTACAATTATGTTGTTATTGTAATTTAAAAGAATTAACTAAAATCAATGCAAGTAAATTTTTTGCAAAAATAAAACAAAAATATAATATAAATCAAATTTATCTTGAATATTATCCCCTTTATAATTATAAGTTGAGTCAAATAGATAAATTAAATAATTTTTACAAATCAAAAATATCTTTTGGACTAATAGGTTATCAAAATTTATGTAATAGAGTCTTCACAAAAAATGACCTTAAATTTTTATCATCTAAATCAATAAATATCATTTTCTTAGGTTTTTTAGGTAAAGGTATTCAAAATCGTTATAGTTTAGATTCATTAAGTAATGCTCTTAATAAAAAAAATAGTATAGATGCTAATATTTTTTATTTATTATCTTGTCAAAATACATACAAGAATATAAAGGGTTTAACTCACGTTTCATCTATTGATCATTATCTGGAGCTAAAAAAAAAATTGGAGCAAATAGATGAAAGTTTAAATAAAAGTGATTTCAGTAATTACTTTATAGATGAAAAAAAGTTATCCATTTATAACTTTCATGATTATGACCAATATGGTGGATACATCACTCTTCGTCAATATTTCAAAAAACCAAAACTTCTTATGTCAAAAATTAAATACATTATTAAAGCTTATTTAAAATCTTTTAAGTTCAAAAATAATTTTTGGGGTTAATCAAAACTATTTACTTAACTTTTAATAAATTTTTACTCCATTCTTGATTATTAAGGTACCATTCTACAGTTAACTTTAATGTCTCCTCAAAGTTGAATTTACTTTCCCATCCAATAGATTTTTTTATAAAATTTGCATCAAGAGCATATCTATAATCATGGCCAGGTCTATCTGGAACATAATTAATTAATTTAGTATGAGGCTTGTTATGAGGTTTTAGCTTATCAAGTATTTTACAAATCTTTTCGACGAGGTCATTATTACTTATTCTGTTATTTGATCCGATACAGTAAGTTTCTCCCTTACTCCCATAATTAGCTACAGAAATAAGACCATCAATGTGGTCAAGTACATAAATCCAATCTCTTATATTTTCTCCATCACCATATATTTTAATAGGTTCTAATTTGCAGGCCCTAATTATGGTTAGTGGGATAAGTTTTTCGGGATATTGCCATGGCCCAAAATTATTACTGCAGTTTGTTATTATAGCCGGTATTTTATAAGTTTTTTGCCAAGCTCTTACTAAATGATCACTTGAGGCTTTTGATGCTGAGTAAGGGCTATTGGGTTTGTATTGAGAATTTTCATTAAATAACCCATTTTTACCCAATGATCCAAATACTTCATCTGTACTTATATGTATAAGTTTAAAGTTGTTGTTTTTATCGGGAAACTTTTTTAAATAACTTTTTACTGACTCAAGTAAGTTAAAAGTACCTGTTATGTTACTTTCAATAAAATCCAAAGGATTTATTATTGATTTGTCAACATGACTTTCCGCGGCAAGGTTGAAAATAAGATCTGGTTGATACTTATTTAATATGGGTTCTAATACATTTTTATTTTTTAAATTTAATTTTATTAATTCATATCTTTTCTGAAAGTCAGCACCTAATTGTTTCTTGATAATCTCTATTTTGCTCATATCACTCGCGTAACCAATCTTGTCAACATTTATTATTTGTGAATTTGAACTCAAAAGTAATTCATTAACTAAATTACCTCCTATAAATCCTGCTCCACCTGTGATAAGAATAGTTTTATATTTTGTTGAAATTTTGGCGATCATTTTATGAATATTGATTAATTAATAATCCTAATTAATAACTTATTTCAAATTTATCGTTTAAATTTTCTTCTTCTAATAATTGCAATAAATATTTCCCATAACCACTTTTAAGTAGAGGTTTAGCTAGGTTCTCCAATTGATTATTATCTATCCAATTAAATCGCCAAGCTATTTCTTCTGGGCATCCTATTTTTAAACCTTGCCTGTGTTCGATAGACCTAATATATAATGAAGCTTCTATTAAATTATCAATAGTTCCCGTATCAAGCCAAGCAAGCCCACGCCCTAATTTCTGAATATTTAATTGATTCTTTTCAAGATAAATTTGATTGATTGAGCTAATTTCTAGCTCTCCTCTTTTGGATGGTCTTATATCCTTAACCATTTCAACTGCAGAAGAATCATAATAATATAATCCTGTTATAACGAAACGACTCAGAAATTTATCTGGTTTCTCAATAATGTTCTTTGGGATCCCATTATTATCAAATTCAACTACACCATAGTTTTCGGGATCCCTTACTGGATAGGTAAATACAGTGGCAGAATTTATATTTTTATCGGCCTCTCTTAAAATATTTACTAATTCATTCCCATAAAAAATATTATCTCCAAGAATTAAAGCGCATGGACCATTATCTAAGAATTTCTCAGCAATTAAGAGAGATTGTGCAACTCCATCTGGAGTTTTTTGAATAGCATATTTGATTTCTATTCCAAGTGATTTCCCATCGCCTAATAATCTTTTAAAAGAATCGAGATCTAAAGGAGATGTTATTATAAGAATTTCTCTAATGCCTCCAAGCATTAATGTACTTAATGGATAATATATTAATGGTTTATCATAAACTGGCAAAATTTGTTTACTTACTCCCCTAGTTAAAGGGCTTAAACGAGTACCATTTCCGCCAGCTAAAATAATTCCTTTTCTTTGAGAATTCATAAGTTTTCATTATATAATTATATGGAATTTAATTATTTGAGAATTATAAGAGATTCATAATGATTCATATTATAGGAGCATGATATTAAAATTTATCAACCGTTTATTCCTTTAAAGGGGCAATAATATTTAATATCTATCTATGAAAAAAATAGATAGAAAAGAAGGGTTATCTTATTATGTTCTCATAAGAAGTTTACTTTTAGATACTTGATCTCATGTCTTTCATAGAACTGCTAATAAAATTTCTTATTGGATGAATATATATTGTGATAAATTCGCTAAAAGAATTAAATCCAAGCAATATTTTTTCAAATTATTCTGAAAGCTTATTTTCTTATCATTCATTTTTAGAAACTTTAAAGCAAAATATTGAATCTAGTCATTTTTTAAATACCATTTTATAACTTCTTTTAAAGAATTCTTAAATTCAAATTTAGGTTCCCAATTTAAAATCTTTTTGGCTTTTTCAATATCTGCATAAAGTTCCATACTTTCGTCAACTCTGTAATCTAATCCTCCCAAAATAGGTTTACCTTTACCAATTATTTTTTTCACAGAATCAATGACATCTTTTATCGATATTGGTATTCCAGATGCAATATTTATTACTTCTCCATAAGCTTTACTATTATCCATAGCTTTTATTAAAGCGATATTGAAATCTTTTATATATAAATAATCTCTTATTTGTTCACCTCTAGAGACTTTGAATTCTCTATTATTTAAACAATTATCAATTAAGTAAGGTAGAAAACGTTCTTTATTTTGACCCTCTCCAAATACTAAAAATGGTCTTAAAATTACTGTATTTAAAATTCCTTTTTTATAACAATGTTGTAAATAATGTGTTGAAGACAATTTAGCAATTGCATATGGAGATAGTGGAGATTCTCTTATTGATTCTTTAAGAGGAGAAAGGTTTTTACCATATTCGTCACTAGAGCCAATATGAATAAATGCTTTTACTCTTTTTTTAATTGCTAAATCAGTTAAAAAATAAAGAATTTTAAAATGTTTATAAAAAATCTCAATACCTCCATTTGAGAAGCATCTATGATCTATATAACCAGCACAATTAATCACATAGTCAATATCTGAAAATAATTCAAATTCCTTCTCTTGTATTGGGGTAGTTAGATCATGAAAAACATATTTTGCTTTTTTAACTTTTAATTTTTTATTATTTTCTTTAGATAAGCTAATTACATCATTACCCATAGATATTAATTCAGATATAAGATTTGATCCAATAAATCCAGTACCTCCTGCTACTAATATTTTTGAGTTTTTTACCATATCTTTTTATTTGCCCTTATTATTTCTTCTAAATTATCTTTATCTCTTTTTGTGTCTATACAATGCCAAAATCCATCATGCAAGAAAGCTAAAAGTTGATTATTTTTGGCAACTTTTTCTAATGGTTCTTTCTCTAAAATAGAAAAATCATCTTCAATATAATTTAAAAATTCTGGCTCCATTACAAAAAAACCACCATTAATCCAACCTTCCCTTATATTTGGTTTTTCTTTGAACTCTAAAACTTCATTTTGATCATTTATTGTTAATTCTCCAAATCTTGCAGGTGGCCTAACTCCAGTTACTGTAACCATTTTACCATGTGATTTATGAAATTTAATTACTTCCTCAATATTTAAATCTGTGACAGCATCTCCATAGGTTAGTAAGAAAGTTTCATTCCCAATATATTTTTCTAGTCGTTTTAAACGACCACCTGTCATAGTATTAATTCCTGTATTTATTAGATTTATTTCCCAAGCTTTTTGTGTTTTTTGATATGGAGTAACCTTACCATTTTCTAAATTAATTTTAAAATTTGAATTTAAAATTCCATAATTATAGAAATACTCTTTAATTACTTCAGATTTATATCCCAAGGCAAGATAAAAATCATTATGTCCATACTTAGAATATATTTCCATAATGTGCTCAATAATAGGTTTCCCATCAATACGTATCATTGGCTTTGGAATAATGGATGTATATTCTGAAATTCTTGTTCCAAATCCGCCAGAAAGAATTATAACTTTCATAATTATTTCGATAAAAAGTTCAGGAATTTTAGAGGTTGACGCTCAATTTCTAATGGATCATGAGTTGTGTCAGATATATTTAAAATATAACTTGTTTCTAATGATAAACCTTTAAATCCAAACCAAATCATTGGCGGTACTGTAAGTCTGCAATAATTCTCACTTCCGATAATAATATTTTCTACAAGGTTTTCTTTGAAATCATAAAAATTAAATTGAACCTCACCAACTGGAACAATTAGATTCATTTGCATTTTTAAATGCCTCTTCCAGGCTTTAATTTTATTGTGTTTAATTGTAGAGAAATAAGCTTCCTTGAATCCATTAAATTCATCTTCTGATTCTTTTAACGCGTGAAGAACTTCTCCTTCATTCGATTGAAATTTCTTTAGTTTTTTTATAACTATTTTATTTTTATTGTGAAAATCCATATTAAATTACTTTTTGATTTAGTTTAGAAAACTCTATTATTTGATCACAACATTTTCCGAAAATATCGGTACATTTATTTTCATAAAAATTATAATACCACTCGCTAGTAAATCTCATTGTATTTTCAAAATTAAGAGTTGGTTCCCAATTTATTAAGGATAAGGCTTTATCACAATTAAGCTTCAAAAGTTTTGATTCATAAAAAGGTGTTGCATTTTTAGTTATTTCCCATTTAGGATTTCCCCAACTATCGGATAGTTTTTTTACAATTTCAATCACTTTATAATTTGAATTACTTGCAGGTCCAAAATTGAAGGATTGTCCAGAAATATTATCATCTGAATTTAATTTTTGAGCTAGAGAAATATATCCACTAAGAGGTTCTAATACATGTTGAAAGGGCCTTGTTGAATTAGGTGATTTTATTTCTACAGTTGAATTTTTTACCCAAGCTTTTATGCAATCAGGAACTATTCTATTTTCAGCCCAATCTCCACCTCCTATTACATTTCCTGCACGAGCTGAAGCAATTCTAATTTTAGTTAAAGATTTATCTGAAAAAAAAGATCTATAGTAAGAACTAAAAGCTAATTCAGATGCCCCTTTACTAGCACTATAGGGATCACTCCCTCCTAATTGATCAGTTTCTCTATAACCCCATTCCCATTCTTGATTCTCATAACATTTATCACTAGTAATAATTACTCCAATACATTTTTTATCTAGAAGTCTTAAAGAATCTAGTATGTTAACTGTTCCCATCAAATTAGTTTGCCATGTTTCTATTGGTTCTAAATATGAATATTTAACTAATGGTTGAGCAGCTAAATGAAAAATGAAATCTGGTTCAATATTTTTAATTAAGGCTGATACTTTATCTGCATCTTTAATATTAATTACTTTATTATCAACAATATTTTTTAATTTAGCTTCTACATAAAGAGATGGATTTGTTGGGGGTTCTAAAGCTAATCCATAAATTTTTGCTCCTAATAAGTGAAGCCATATACTTAACCAAGAGCCTTTGAATCCAGTACATCCAGTTATAAGAACTTTTTTGTTTGCAAAAATTAAATTATCAAACACTCTTATCTGAAAGTTTCACTAAATTTATTATACACTTTTGATTTTTCTATATAAGTTATTAGAGTTTTGTAGTAATTTTTTTAGATAAAGAATTATAGAAGAATTGCAAATTAAATCTTTTTTTAAGTAATTTTAAAATTGTTCAAAAACAAATTAAAATGGATATGGTTAATGAAATAATATTAATAAAGATTTTTTAAAATCATTAGATAATTTAATTTTTGACTAATAAAAATTCAAATTTATTACTAATTCATAATGAAGGAACGCTAGCTAAAAAAGCTAGAATCAGCCTTGAAGATTATTTTTATGTTAAAACTTTTCCTGTTAATAAAGATATGGCTTTAGAAAAACTGGATGAATATATTTCTGAACTTTTTAAAACACAAAATTTAAATTTAGTTGTCTATATCTCTGGTGAAACAAGAAATAAACCAAATATGATGAAGTTGAATTTTGAGTTTCCTGCTTCAATTTCATATTTATGCGAAAAAGCAAAAATACCCTTGATTTATTTAAGTTCTCTTAGTATTTATGGAATCCCTAAAAAAAATTATGTTTCTACTGATTCTCAAAAATCACCTTTTAACATATATGGTAGAACTAAATTAAAATTTGATAACTTACTTAAAAATAATTTCTCAAATTTGAAATTTTGTGCGATTGCTCCTGGAACAATAATCAATCCATATTCTAATAACAATAATTTAATTAAAAAAATTATTGGTGTTTTATCTTCTAAACCTTTAATTTGGTTTCTAAAATATATTTCCCCAGCGGGGAATTTAGCATGTGTCCATATTGATGACTTAATAGTTTGTATAGTAAAAGAATCTTTAGAAATTACTTTGTCAAAAGATGAAGATTTATACAAGCGTTTTAAGAATTGCTCAGCCAAAGTAAGAATCTATGATTTAGTAACCTATATAATTGGATATGAACCAATTTTTATTATGAAATATATTCCAATTAAATTAATTAAATTAATATCTTTATTCTTTCCAAAGAATTTGAGAATGAAGCTTTTAGTATATTTGATTGATATTGAATATCTGAATAATTATATGTTTTTAGAAAAAAGAGCTTTATCAAACTATTTTTAATAACTTATATATAAGTTAATTAAATTTTATTACTTATAATTAGTTAACTAAGGAAGCGTATTATTATTTAATACTAAATAAAATATCAATAAAATATGCAGTCAGGAAATAAATTTAATTAATATTAATCGAAATGAAAGAAGAACCTCTAGTAACAATAATAGTTAATTGTTTTAATGGTGAAAATTATCTAGAAGATTGTTTGAATAGTATTTTGTTGCAGACATATAAAAATTATGAAGTAATTTTCTGGGATAATAAATCAACTGATAAATCTAAACTGATTTTTCTAAATTTTGAAGATTCTCGTTTTAAATATTACACTGATAACAAACACGTTAGTTTATATAGCGCTCGCAATAAGGCTTTGAATTTAGCAAAAGGAAAATATATTTGTTTTTTAGATGTAGATGATAAATGGTTTTCAGATAAATTAAAATCTCAAGTTAATGTTATGCTAAGTAATTCAAATATTGGCTTTTGTTATAGCGGATTTAAATTCTTATCAGAACAAAGTAATGAACTAAAACCTGCCTATAAAAACAATAATTTGAGAAGTGGGAATATAACTTCTAATTTGCTTAAGAATTATAATGTTGGACTTTTAACTTTAATGTTGAACAAAAATATTATTGACTCTAATTCGATTAAATTTGATAATCGATTTAATATAATGGGCGACATGGATTTTGTTTTAAGATTATCAAGAGTTAGTTTAGGAGTACCAATTAAATCTGATTTAGCAATTTATAGAAATCATAAAAATAATTTAAGTAGTAATATTGCATTAACAGTTCAGGAAAGAAAATTATGGCAAAATGAGATGTTATTTTCTAAATTATTTAAAAATTTGGAACTCCTTCCATTTATTGAAGAAACTAAATACCTTGATTTTAGAGATGAAGTCAGTAATTATAGATTTATAAAATCCTTTAAAAAATTAATTACACTTAAAGGTATATTTCTAATCAAAGGTATAATAATAATCTGTATCAGAGTAATATATTCATTCTCATCATATATTAAACATATTTGTCTAATTAAAAATAAGACATCTAAAAAAATTTAAAAATGAAATTACTTATATTAGGATCAAATGGACTTATTGGTAATACATTAACCAAATATTTTCTTAGTAAAAATAATTATGAGATAACTGGTGTAGTAAGAAATGATTCTAAAATTAATTTATTTAGTAGAAATTATAAACAAAACTTTGTTACCATAAGTAACTTATTAAACTTTAATGCAATTGAAAGAACAATAGAAAAAATCCAACCTAATCTTGTTATTAACTGTATTGGATTGACAAACAAAGTTAAATACAAAGACTTTAATTTAGTTGAAAGCTATATAAAGATTAACTCCTTATTTCCTCATAAATTATATGAAATTTGTAATAAGTACGAAATTAGACTCATTCATCTAAGTTCTGATTGCGTTTTTTCTGGCAAAAAAGGATTTTATGATGAAAATGATTTACCTGATCCAAATGATATATATGGTAGAAGTAAATTACTTGGAGAAATAGATAATAAAAACAGCATTACTATAAGGAAATCGGTTATTGGTCATGAATTAGAAACAGAAAAAGGTCTTTTAGAATGGTTTTTGAGTCAAAAAGAAGTTGTGAAGGGGTTTAAAAATGCAATTTTTTCTGGCATTACAGTACTTGAATTAGCTAATTTAATAGAAAATTTTATTATTCCAAATAAAAATCTACATGGACTTTTACATGTATCCGGAAATTCAATCTCAAAGTATGATTTGTTAAAGATAATTGCAGAGGTTTACAATAAATCAATTAATATATGTCCAGATCAATCTATAAAAATTGATCGATCTCTTAATAGTGCAAAATTTAATAAATTAACGGGTTATAAAATCAAGCCATGGCCTATATTAATTAAGTCAATGCATGAGTTTAATCTATTGAATAAATGAATTTAGAAGGTAAAAATTTCTTGATAACTGGCGGTACTGGCTCTTTCGGAAGTACTGTATGTAATTTCCTTCTGAAAAAAGGTGTTAAAGAAATTAGGATATTTAGTCGAGATGAAAATAAGCAATATGAAATGAGGAAAAAAATAAATGATTCTCGAGTAAATTTCTTGATTGGGGATGTAAGAAATTATGATTCTTTATTAGAAGGTTGCTACGGAACTGACTATGTTTTTCATGCCGCTGCATTAAAGCAAGTACCGTCATGTGAGTTTTATCCTTTAGAAGCTGTAAAAACTAATATTATTGGGACTGAAAATGTTTTAAAAGCAGCAACTATAAATAAAATAAAAAAAGTTGTACTTTTAAGTACAGATAAGGCTGTTTATCCAGTAAATGCAATGGGTATATCTAAAGCAATGATGGAAAAGTTAATGCTTGCCAAGTCAATACAAATTGATAATAAAACAATATTTTGTGCTACAAGATATGGAAATGTTATGTGTTCAAGAGGTTCTGTAATCCCGTTATTTGTAAATCAAATAAAAAGTAATTTGCCTTTAACAATAACTGATCCACATATGACTAGATATCTAATGACCTTAAATCAATCTGTGGACTTAGTTATGCATGCTTTTGATAGAGGATTGAAAGGAGATATCTTTGTACAAAAGTCCTCATCTTCTACATTGGTTGATTTAGCAACTGCTTTAAAAAATATTTTTAATTATAAAAAAGATAATATAGTAATTGGAACTAGACATGGAGAAAAGCTTTATGAGTCTCTCTTATCAAGAGAGGAGATGGCTAGAGTTTCTGATAATGGTAAATTTTTTAGATTGCCTGCAGATAACCGATCGTTAAACTATAAAAGTTACTTCGAAGAAGGTAGAGAGATAAATAAAGAGTACGAGGAATATACATCACATAATTCAAAAAGATTAACTATTCCTGAGATTGAGAAAATACTTCTGAGCTTAGATTTTATTAAAAAAGCCCTTAAAAATTAAAGTAATTTTTTAAAGTCTATTGAAAAAAAATACTTTTTTTATTTTAAAATTTAAAAATATGCTTTCTTAAACCAATCTATAGTTAGATTTATTCCCTTATCTAAATTAACCTTTGGCTGCCAGGATAAATTTTCAATTGCTTTAACTATATCCGGTTGTCTTTTAAGTGGATCATCTTCAGGTAAAGGTCGGTATATAAGCCCTAAGTTAGGGTTAATAATTTGTTTGATTTTTTTAGCTAATTCAATAATTGTGAATTGTTCTGGGTTGCCAATATTTACTGGTGAATGCAAATTTGAATTCATTAACCTTATCATTCCATCAATTAAATCATCAACATAACAAAATGAGCGAGTTTGACTACCATCTCCATATATAGTTAAAGGATTTCCTTGAAGAGCCTGGAAAATAAAATTACTTATTACTCTTCCATCATCTGATCTCATCCTTGGCCCATAAGTATTGAAAATTCTTACAATCTTAATATTTAAATTGTGTATTCTTCTGTAATCTGCGCATAAAGTTTCTGCAATTCTTTTACCTTCATCATAACAACTCCTAATCCCAGTAGTATTTACTGATCCTCTATATGTTTCTGGTTGAGGGTTTACTTCAGGATCTCCGTAGATTTCACTCGTGCTTGCCAGCAAAAAATCAGCGCCTACCCTTCTGGCTAACCCAAGCATATTATAGGTACCTAAAAAAATTGTCTTAGATGTTTTTATTGGATTAGATTGATAATGAACTGGTGAGGCAGGACAAGCTAAATGCCAAATTCTATCTACTTCAAGTTGAATTGACTCTGTGACATCATGCCTTATTATTTCAAAATTAGGATTTCCAATCCATTGCGCTATATTTGATTTTTCACCTGTGAAGTAATTATCCAAACATATTACTTTTTCGTTATTTCTCATTAATCTATCAATTAAGTGGGAGCCTAGGAAACCTGCTCCACCTGATACAAGATTTCTCGTTCTTTGTGAATTATTAATTTTAAGATTCATGATCCTTTTTTTTATTCGAAAATACTTGGTTTAATAATTAAATTAAATTTTATATGAAAATGTAATTTATTTTTATGTAAATAATTTAGTATAAATTTTTATCAGAATTTAAAAGTATTCGCATAGAATAATTTCATTAATTAAAAGGTGTTATAGTTAAATCTAGATGAAAATAGTTCGATTTAAAAATTAAACCACAAATTATTTATATTTTAGAATGTCAAAACAAATATTCTTATGAAAAAATATGATATTAGAAAAATTTGTTGCATAGGTGCTGGATATGTGGGAGGACCAACCATGGCAGTTTTTGCAAATTATTGTCCAAATATAATAATTAATGTAGTAGATATTAATAAAAAAAGAATTGATGATTGGAATAGTATTAATCCCTTAAAGCTTCCTATCTTTGAACCTGGATTAGATAAATTAATTCTTAGATGCAGAGATAAAAATCTTTTTTTTACTACTGATTTAGAAAAGTCAATATCAGAAGCAGATATGATTTTCATATCTGTTAATACCCCAACAAAGACTAAAGGTATTGGTGCTGGTAAAGCTAGCGATCTAAAATGGGTTGAGGCTTCTGCAAGACAAATTGCAGAATTCTCAAAATCACACACTATTGTCGTAGAGAAAAGTACGTTACCAGTAAAAACTGCAGAAACAATTAAAAATATATTATCAAGTTCACAGGATGTAAATTCCAAAGATAAGAAAACCTTCTCAGTCTTATCAAACCCAGAGTTTTTATCAGAGGGAAATGCAATAAATGATTTACAAAATCCAGATAGAGTTTTAATAGGTGGCGAAGATGAAAATTCGATAAATGCTTTATCGAATATTTATCTGAATTGGGTCTCAGAAAAAAAGATTTTAAAAACTAATATTTGGAGTTCGGAACTCTCCAAATTGACGGCAAATGCTTTTCTAGCTCAAAGGATTTCTTCTATAAATTCTATTTCAGCATTATGTGAAGTTACAGGTGCTGATATTAAGCAAGTTTCAAAAGCCATAGGTATGGATACTAGAATAGGTCAAAAATTTTTAACATCTGGTCCTGGTTTTGGTGGAAGCTGTTTTCAAAAAGATATTTTAAATCTTATCTATCTATGTAATTATTATAAATTAGATGAAGTGGCTAATTATTGGAAAGGTGTAATTGAGATTAATAATTGGCAAAAAGAAAGAATTTCTAGAATTATTGTTAGCTATCTTTTTGGAAATGTCTCTAATAAAAGAATTGCAATTTTAGGTTTTGCTTTTAAAGGGAACACTAATGATACAAGACAATCTCCAAGCATAAGTATTTGTAAAGACTTAATTGAAGAAGGTGCGCATCTGGCAATTTACGATCCTAAAGTTGAGCATTCAAGAATAAATGAAGATTTAAAAGAAATACAAAATCCAAATTTTGATTATCAGAATATTGGAAATTGGGAAATTTGTTCTTCTATTAAAGAAGCAGCTTTTGAGAGTGATGCGATAGTTGTTTTGACTGAATGGGATGAATTTTTGCATATAAACTGGCAAACATTAATAAAGTCTATGAGAAAACCATCTTGGGTTTTTGATACAAGATCCTGTATAAATCATGATATGGCAAAAAATGTTGGATTTAATGTATGGGAGATCGGTAATTCATCATCAATAAATAAATATTAAAAAATTCAATTTTTTATTTATGAAATTTGTAGATTTTTTTTTATTTATAGATTACAAAATAAGGGGAAGTAAAAAATTACTATTCTTTTTTTATGGAATATTGAATACTTTTTTGACTAATATTTTATTACAAATATCATTATTATTTTTTCCAATAATTTTATCTACCTTTATAAGTCAAATTTTTAATCTTAATCTTGGTTATTATTTATATGGTAAAAAAGTTTTTCAAGTTAAACTTTTAAGAAAAAAACAATATTTAAAATATTTGATAAGTAATTTCATTATCTGGAACATTAATTCGGTTTTAATAATCACTCTTAATTCTTACAATATTTCAAAGAATCTAGCAGCTCTTATAGTAATACCTTTTCTTGCTTTAATATCATTTATGTATCAAAAGTATTTTATTTTTGTTTAATATATTTGAAATATGAATTTAGTACCTGAAAAAGATTTTATAGAGATTAAATCAAATGATGATGACGGCATATTATTATCTATAATTGTCCCCTGTTTTAATGAAATTCATACAATAAACCAAGTTATAGAAAAAATCAAAGAATCACCAGTTAAGAAAAAAGAGATAATAATTGTAGATGATTTTTCAAATGATGGTTCAAGAGAATTCTTAACTAATTTAAAAGATGATTTGATTAATGTGAAATTTCACAGAATTAATCAAGGTAAAGGTGCTGCTATAAATACTGGAATTAAATATGCTAAAGGTAAGATAATTATTATTCAAGATGCTGATTTAGAATATGATCCTAATGAATATCCAAATCTTATAAAACCAATTACGGATAATAAGGCTGATGTGGTATATGGAAGCAGGTTTCAAGGGGGGCAGCCACATCGAGTCGTCTACTTTTGGCATAGAGTTGGTAATGGTTTTCTTACGTTTTTAAGTAATATCTTTACGGATTTAAATTTATCAGATATGGAGACATGTTATAAAGCTTTTAGAAGTGAAATCATAAAAAACATAAGAATTGAAGAGAAAAGGTTTGGCTTTGAACCTGAAATAACTGCAAAAATCTCAAAAAAGGATTATAGGATTTATGAAGTAGGAATTTCCTACTATGGTAGAACTTATAAAGAAGGTAAAAAGATAGGGTGGAGAGATGGTTTTCAAGCTATTTGGTGTATTTTAAAATACAACTTATTTAGATAAATGTTTCTTTTTACAGTACCTTGTTTTGTACTTATTCCTACTTAAAATATTTCTTGTTGCTTTAATAGTGGTTACCATTTGACAGTCATATGATTTTTCATTTCCTAGATCTTCCCAGGCATTTACAATTTGAGTGATATTAAACTTTTCTAGACAAATTTGTTTTGATTTCTTCTCTCCATTTAATTTAAACTCATCAATGCAACTATTCATCCTATCTTTGTCTAAGTAATTAGTGGGATAATAGAATCTAGTATTTCTATCATAAAATAATATGCTTCCTTTCAAAGATTTATCTACTAAAAGAGAATTTTTATAACCAAAGGCAGATAAATTCATGTTTTTACTATATTCAAAAGCGGTATTGAAGTTTAAAAATATTGAAAACAATAAAAAGAGACTTGAGATAGCTATTTGAATAATAATAATAAAATAAAGTATATTTTTTATTTTTAAATTGTTACTAAATTGATTGAAAGAGTCCGCTTGGTAAAATAATAATATTAAAGGAGAAGCATAGTAATCTGGTCTCCCTTGACAAAACAACAATAATAATAAAAATTGTGAAATAACAATCAAAAATAAATAATTTTCTTTAAATTTCATTTCTTTTATACTTTTAAATACATAAGAAGTAAAAAATAATAATGTGAATAGACCAATCGATTGACCAAGATCACTTATTTTTGTAGGAATAAATATATTTACAAAGAAGAAATTTTCTCTTCTATAATTATTTAACATTTCTGAAAATTCTTTTATTTGAGTATTATCTCTATTGAAAATATTTGTGAATAAGGGATAGGTAAAATTATCACTAATAACATATCTACTAATTAATAAAGATATTAGAATCAATATTGATAAAATAAAGGTCTTACTTAAAATTACTTTCCTGAATGTTTTTAGTTTATTCTCAAGTGAATTCTTATTAAAAAAGTAAAGTATTACATCTATTAAAATTGGAAAAATAATTATTATTGATGATATTTTAAAACAAATACAATTTAAAATTGAGATAGCTAAAAGTTTTAATGTTAAAGAAGATTTATTCTCTCGCCATATTAGATATACAACAATAAGAGAAGATTCTCCTAGAAATAATGGCTTACCAATAGTACTCCACTGTATAAATGTAGGAATTGATAAAAATGCAACAAGAAAAAGATTATTTTTAAATTTTTTTGATAAAAACAAAATTAATATTGGCAAATTTATTATCTGAAGAATCCTTATAAGCCAAATAGAATTTTCTTGTATAAAGGCAAGGTTTGCATAATCTCCAATACCAAGTAACCCTTGATGTAATCCTCCATCAACAAAAAATTTACCTCTTAAATAATACTGAAATGGATAACCTACATGATAATCGGCAGCATCAGGATGATTTATAGGCCCAATTGAAGAAAGCAAAATTAGTATCAATAAAAAATAGGATATTAATAGTAAAATCTTTTGAAATTTAGATTCACTTTGTTTTAAAAAGAAAAGATTAATTTCTTTAATTAAAAAATTTTTGGTTGCAAAAAATTTATCTATAGCTTGTTCAGTTTTAAGAAATGAAATCAATAGAAAAGATAATGCAAAGATTATTATGGGAAATCTACTTAAGCCAAGTGCTATAAAAATTAAAGATATAAATCCAAGTAATGCTTGTGAGAAAGAAAACGTTGCAAATATTAAAGAGTAAAAAGATTTAAAATCTATTTCCTTTCTTCTTGGAAATAAAATAAGAAGAGATGATAACCAAATAATAGAATAAGAAAACATATTTATCTTCAGGATTATTTTCTGATTGATTTTTTAATTATAAGTTTATTAAGTTGATTTAATAATTTATCTTTTGAAAATTTTTGTTTGCAATATTGCTTACCATTACGACCCATTTTTTTTAAATCTTTTTTATCTGAAATGATCATTTGAGATATTATTTCGGATAATTTTAGATAATCTCCTGGTTGGCATACTAAACCCGCGTTAGCTTCTTTAATTATATTTGCACCCTCTCCTCCAATCATTCCAATAATTGGGATCCCAGATGATAAGTAAAATTGGATCTTTCCAGGTACTGTCATATTAAATACTTTTTTGTTTAATAAGGTGACAAGTAAAGCATCTGCATGTATAAAAAATGAACTCATTCTTTTTATTGGATAACTCTTATATAATTCGAAATATTTTTCTATATTTCTTTTTTTAATTTCTTTTTTTATCCAATCTTTTTCACTACCTTCTCCTATTAATATTATTCTAAAACCTTTAATTTTTTTTAAAATTAGGATTTCAACAGCTTTTATTAAACTTGGAAAATCTTGCGCTTTCCCAATATTTCCAGCAAATAATATTGTAAAAACTTTCTTATCTTTTATTTCTTTAGCTGGTTTAGTGAGCTTAGGGAACAAATTAGGATCTCCCCAGGAGGGAAAATAATAAGTATTATTTTTAACAGATGGGTAAGTATTTATTTCTTTTAAAATTTGTTTTGATTGAGCTAAAATCGTGTCACATTGACTGTAAATAAAATTCACTAATTTTTTACATAAACTAATTTGCCATTTTTTTTTAAGAATATTAAGTGCTAATAAAGTATCGGGCCATAAATCTAAGACCCAAAAAATATGACGACTTTTTTTGATTTTTGAAAAGAATGCTGAGGTTATTCCAACAGTTACCGGCGACAATTGGAAAGTAAATATAATATCAAAATTTTCACCGCGAAGTTTAAAGTATCCAATAATTATTGAACTAAATAAAAAACTTAAATAATTTATGATCAAATTAACTTTATTTTTTCTTCTTGGAAAGATAGGAACTCTAATTATTCTTGTACCTTTATATTTTCTGAATTTATTTTTATTTTTTTTGAATTCACTATAAACTTCACCTTTGGGGTAGTTTGGATAACCTGTAAGAACAGTAAGTTCATGGCCAAAGTTGCTTAACTCTTCTGTGAGTTCGTTTATACGAAAATTTTCTGGCCAAAAGTATTGAGAAATAATTAGTATTTTCAAGTTATTATTAATATTTTTTCCATATTTTTCTATTAACATAGTCTGTGTAACTAATAATTATTCTAAGTATTTTTTCTGAAACATTCATAACATCATAATCTTTAACTAAATTTAGAGTTCTATATGAACCTCTTTTCTGAGAGGATAATATTTCCATCGCTTGAGAAACTCTCTTAGGATTAACACCTGTCATAATAACAGAAGCTTCTTCCATAGCTTCTGGTCTTTCATGCCCTTCTCTTATATTTAAAGCAGGGAAATTTAATATTGAAGACTCTTCATTTATTGTGCCACTATCAGAAAGAACTATTTTAGAGTTTATTTGTAGATTAATATAGTTTGAAAAACTTTGAGGTTTTAATAATCTTATATTTTCATTTAATGAGTGGTTATTTTCTTCTAGCTTATTTTTTGTTCTTGGATGTGTGGAAAATATAATTGGATAATTATATTTTTCTCCTAAGGAATTGAGTATTTCTATTATTTTCTTAAAATTTTTAGAATCAATATTTTCTTCTCTATGAAAACTGGCAACAAAATATCTTTGTTTTTCTAAATTAAGATCGGAAAGTATAGATGAAGCATTAATTTTATTTTTATAGAAATTTAGAACTTCCATCATTGGGCTACCAATTTTTATAACCATATCTTCAGGTAATCCCTCTTTCAATAAATACTCTCTAGCAATAGAACTATAAGTAATATTAATATCAGCAGTATGGTCAACTATTTTTCTATTAATTTCCTCAGGTACCCTCATATCAAAACATCTATTACCAGCTTCATAATGAAAAGTTGGAATTTTCATTTTTTTTGCTGCAATTATTGAAATGCAACTATTAGTATCTCCTAAAACGAGTATTGCTTCTGGTTTTATCTCTTCTAAAAGTTTATCAACTTCAATTAATATTTTTCCAATTGTCTTAGATGCATTATTTTCTGCAGAATTTAAAAAATAATCTGGTGGTCTAATTTCTAAATCTTGGAAGAAAATATCATTTAGTTCATAATCATAATTTTGACCTGTATGAACAAGTGTATGACTTGTCAACAGATCTAATTTAGCAATAATTCTAGATAACCTTATGATTTCAGGTCTTGTTCCAACAATTGTCATTACTTTTAACTTATTCATCTTTACTAAGTTTTTAGAAAACTATTTTTTCTTAATTATAAATTATTATCAGTTATTGTCGAAACTTACTAATTGAAAATCCTTTAATAATAAAAGTTTATTTATTTTTTAATTAAAAATTTCAGTTTCATTTCTTGTAACTTAAATAAGTCTTGTATAAATTCTTTTTTAAATTATCACTCTTTTCAAGAATATCTGAACAATTAGAAAAATTTTCAAATTTTTGAATAATAGATGCAAGTTCTTCGATACTAATTCTATATTTACTATCAAAATCAACTAATTGCCTACAATTTCTTTTACTTATTAAATTATTTAATTGATTACATAAATCATCTATAAAAATAAGTTCAATATTTTTATGAGGATCTATTATATTTATTGGATATTTATTAGCTATGTTGTAGCAGAAAGTAGCCACTACTGAATTATAGTTTGGTTTGCATCCACTCCCGAATATTCCAGGTAATCTTAGAATATAAACTTTAATTTTATAAAATCTTTCTAATTCAAGGCAAATATTTTCAGCTTGTTTTTTACTTTTCCCATATGAATTATTTAATAAAGCTTGGCTAGAAGAGCCAAAATATAATTCAATCTTGGGATTTTCTTTTAAAATAGAACATAATTTTTTTGTCAATAAAACATTTACTTTTTCTAAATCATTAAAATCTTTTGAATTATTACTTCCAGCAAAATGAAAAACTTTATCAATAGTTAAAACTAATTTCTCAAGTTCTGCAAAAGTATGATTTCTTGAAAACTCGAATACATTGTGAGAAGTATTAATTCTTAAGTAATTTACCAGATGCCTCCCAATAAAACCGTTTGATCCAGTAACTAATATATTCATTATTTTTTGATTTGATATTTTTCTTCTTCTATGTGATTTTCTTGATCAATTATTTTTATTAAAGAAGCTAATAGAATTGAGAATAAAATACTGATTTTGCCATCATAGTAAGTAATGTCATTTAGGTGTGAAAATAAGAAAATTAGAAATGCAATGATGAATGATTTTGAAGTATTGTAGTTTAATAATAATTTTTTTAATTTATTAACCTTTTGATAAGACTCTTGAAGAACTTTAAGTATTGTTGAGAAAACTAAAAGAGATAATGGAATTCCGAAATTATAAGCAAGCTCAAGTATCATATTGTGAGTATGCTGATAATTTTGATAAGGTGGGAAAAACATTGTTATGTATGGCATAGAACCAGAGCCCCATCCTAGAAATGGTTTTTGAGATATTAAAAAAATTGATCTAGTCCAGATTTTTATTCTTGGATAATTAAAATTAAGATCAATATTCATAAATTTATCTACTAAGTAACTATCACTTAAGTTTATAAAGTTTGGGATTAAGAAATTGAAAAGGAATATACCCAAAAATATAAAAAGCGAAAAATATAGTAATCTTCTAATTCCAAATGTTAATAAAAGGCAAACCAATAATCCTAAAAAAGCATTTCTTGAATTTGTCAATATAGTAAAATAAATAATGAGAAAATTAATTATGAATAGAATTATTTTATGACTATTAATTCTTTCTGATTTCAATAATGATAAAGAGAATGGTAAACATAGAGTTAGCCACATACCTAAGTAATTAGGATTATTAAATAAGCCACTTACTCCCCCTCCTCCTATATCTCCTGAGAGATTTGAACCCAAAACGGACTCATAATTAAACCATACAATTGTTCCGAATAAAGTTTCAAATGGACCATATATATTAAAAAATTTATGCATAATACAGCTAGCAATAACTGGAACAGATCCTGCTATTAAAAACCTTTGGAAAGTGATTCTTTGTTCTTCATTCTTCAGATATATTTGAAATCCTAAAAAAGCAAAATAAATAGGAATCCAATTAAATAAATT
>QCTB01000014.1 GCA_003209055.1 Prochlorococcus sp. AG-670-O13 | reverse complement strand
TTAAACTTTGTAATAATCCTATGAAAAATCCTATTATTGGAGCAAATTGAGCAATATTTTCAAATTTTGGAGAAATAAAAGGCAACTTTGGAAAAGTAGTATAAAAAATCAAAGCTCCTGCAAGATTATTAATAAAATGTTTTTTGATGGGACTATAGATAGTTTCACCTTTAAATAATAGAGTAGATTAATAAAAAATTAGAAATTCTTTATAAGTTACTGTGTTTGATTTTGAAGTTACATCAAGTTGTAATAATACTGAGGCTAGAAATGGTATATTTAATACTCCTAATGGTCAAGTTAAAACTCCTAAATTCATGCCTGTCGGCACTTTAGGAACGGTTAAAGGAATCTCATCCAAACAGTTGGGATCTACTGGTTCAGAGATGATTCTCTCTAATACATTCCATCTTCATCTTCAGCCTGGTGAAAAACTTATCAAAGAAGCTGGTGGAATTCATAAATTCATGAATTGGGATAAACCAATACTTACAGATTCAGGCGGATATCAAGTTTTTAGCTTAGCTAAATTAAACAATATTAAAAATGAAGGAGTGGAATTTAAAAACCCTAGAGACGGGAGCTACGTTTTTTTATCTCCTGAAAAAGTAATACAGATTCAAATGGATCTTGGTTCTGATATCGCGATGGCTTTTGATCATTGTCCTCCTCATAACGCTAGTGAAAATGATGTTCGAGACTCTTTAGAACGTACTCATTTATGGTTGGAAAAATGCGTAGAAGTGCACCAAAAATCTAATCAAGCACTATTTGGTATTGTCCAGGGAGGAAGATTCGCAAACCTAAGAGAAATAAGTGCTAAATTTACGAGCTCTTATGATTTGCCTGGAATTGCAGTAGGTGGGGTAAGTGTCGGAGAGTCTGTTGAGCAAATACATAATGTTATAAAATTTTTCTGTTGTTGATAGGATTTTATGTAAGTTATAAAATCCCAAAAATCTTAGGTAATAAAATTGGTGGATTTAATGGAGATGCATGTGGTGCAAGTGTGGTCCTTGTTGAGACAACAATGTTGTTTATTCATGCAATTCTTTTATAGGAAGTTCTAAATAAAACATGTTTTTCTTCTTGAGAGCTTTCAACTCATCATTATTACATTTACTAGAACTTTCTAGTAAGCTTAATTCTCCTCCAATTTGTTTAGCTAATTTTCTCGCCAAAAAAAGGCCTACTCCAGTACCTTCTTTTTTCTTTGATGCTGAGCCTCTAAAACCTTTTTGAAAAATTTTCTCCTTTTCATTTTTTGTTATTTTTTTTCCATCATCAAAAATACATAGACCTTTTGAAGTAATAAAGATTCCAATTTCTGCATCTCTATTAGCGTATTTAAAAGCATTTTCTAATAAATTAGCGACAATTTCAGCAATAACTACAAATTTTGGTTCTATAGCTGTCAAGGTCCATTCTGGCCAAAAAATAGGTTGGTTCCAGGCTCTATTTTCTAATTTTGCATTAGCTTTTCCTCTTTCCAGAATAGGAAGCAGAAGATCTTGAATAGTTATTTTTTTCTCGTTATCTAAATTGGGGGGTAATAATAATCTTTCTTCGCCTATATCTAAAAGAAGTTTGATAGGTTTATTTAATTGTTCAAAGGAATCAACATATTGGTTAATTTGATTTTGTTCTACCAACATACTTTCAACAATTTCTATAGATCCTAAATCAGATCCTAATCTTTTTACTAATAATTTTGCGTATGTCCTTATAGCTGCCAATGGATTCCTCAATTGATGAATTATGATATCTACCTGATTTTTTAAAATATTTAGTTCTTCATTATTAGTTTGTCTTTCTATTTCAATAGACACACATTTTGCCAAAGATATTGAGAGAGCCTTCAATCTAGAATCAAGAATTAATGGCCAATTACCATTTTTTAATTCAGTTTCAACTCTAAGAACACCAAGTAATATATCTTTTTCTTGCAAGGGATACCATCTTCTATTAGGTGATGAAACTTTTAATGATGGATCATCCTCTATCGATGCTAATAATCTTTCAACTTGTGGCCATTGAGCAATCATTTCAAAAGTTGCTTTAGAGCTCTTTTTGGCAGACGCAAGATATATAACTAGATGAGTAACGCCCATAGAGCAGCCAAAACTCTCTAATTGTTTTAAGGTTAAATCTTCAAACTCTGGAGAAATCTTCATGATAAATAGTCTATTGAATAAGATTTAGAGAAAATTTGAAAAAAACTTGTAAAATCTGAAAAAAGTATTAAGATAAGTAAAGAGGTTAGACTTATTTCAGCCTTAAATATGAACTTTTGTCCATATTTATATGCTACATCAGAGGTTGATGGGTCCTCTATGTAATTTGATGTGAATTAAAGGTCACAATTATAAGATTAGTAAAATTTGAAAAGGCTAATCTAAGTTATAAAGAATTTTGGGAGTACCAATCAATGTCTAAAAAAAGAAAGAGAATCAGCAGAAGAAGACTTGCTGGTCAAAGAGTTATGGCACATGTACCTATTTATCATATCGGAACAGGAAAACATAAACCAGTTACAGCTGCAAGGCGATTCATAGCAGAAAATGCATTATCTGCTCCTTCAGTTTTCAATGTCCGAAGAAATGAACATACCACTGATAGATTTTTCTGGGGTGAAAAAGGATTATTTAGTGCCCAATATGCAGAAGAAAATCATTTTTTATTTCCTTCTCTTAAAGTTGTTGTTGAAGGTATTGGGGAAGAAAAAATATTTGAAGGTTTAGAGCTTACTGCTGATGATTGGGAAGAAATTGAAGAATACGAATATGCATTCGTTTAAAACAATTCTTTGATTTTTAAATTAATAATGTGAAGTAAGTTAGGGTCAATTTGATGGTAACCATCAAATTCATCAAATTCACATAAATTCTGCGAAATACTTTTAATTTTTTGATAAATATTTTTAGAGGCCGATATCGGTACCACTTCATCCATTAAGCCATGGCTTATTATTATTGGGGGGTACTTTTCTTTAGGGTTCCACTTAGGATGAGGATATCCGCTACAAGAAACAATCAAACCCATTTCCAGTTGACAACCTACATCCACAACCATTGCTCCCCCTTGAGAGAAACCTAACAATATTGTTTTTTTGAGCGGAATTTTACAAGTATCCAATTTCATAAGTGATAGCTTAAGTTCATTTACTTCATTCTCAGCCTCATTCCAATCAGGAGGGTATAATCCATACCATTGTCTCCCAGTATTATTAGGATGCAAACCCGGACCTCTTAAAGATAAGACTTCAAAATCAACCTTAGAAATCTCTTTGATATCTCTCCCTATTGATAAAAGGTCTTCTGCATCAGCCCCCCATCCATGAATTAGAATAATCCTATGCTTTGCAGTTTGAGAGCTAATCGAAACAAATTCATGATTGATATCGTATTTCATGTTTATATTCTTAAGTAATCAAAAATTTTTTTAATGTCGCCATTAGCTTTAGTAAGTGTTTCTGATAAAACAAATATCATTCCTTTCTGTAAGGATCTAGTTGAAAAATTTGGTTATAAGATTCTATCAAGTGGTGGGACCGCTAAGCACTTAATAGATGCAAAAGTTCCAGTTATTAAAGTTGCAGATTTTACTAAATCTCCGGAAATTCTTGATGGGAGAGTTAAAACTTTGCATCCAAAAATTCATGGAGGAATTCTTGCTAAAAGATCCGATGAGAAACATCAAAAAGAAATAGAAGTAAACAAACTCGAATTAATTGATTTGGTTGTTGTTAATTTATATCCCTTTAAGAAAAAAGTGGAAGAGCAATGTTCCTGGGAAGAAGCAATTGAGAATATTGATATTGGAGGTCCATCTATGATACGTTCTGCAGCTAAAAATCATGATGATGTAGCAGTCTTAGTAGATCCTAATCAATACAAAGATTACATTAAAGAGCTAAAAGAAGGCTCTCTTAAAAAAGAATACAAAATCAAATTGGCATTTGAGGCTTTTCAACATACAGCCAGTTATGACACAGCAATATCTAAATGGATGAGTAAAGAGAAGGACTTAATACCTTGTAATTTCATAGAATCATTTCCATTAATAAAAAAGTTAAGATATGGGGAAAATCCACATCAAAACGCATTATGGTATGGATTAAATAATATTGGTTGGAACTCAGCAGAACAAATACAAGGCAAAGAGTTAAGTTATAATAATTTACTTGATCTTGAATCAGCTCTTTCAACTGTATTAGAGTTTGATTATGAACCAAGGCTTAACTTTGAAACGCAATCAGTCGCTGCAGTAATCTTAAAACATAACAATCCTTGTGGGGCCTCGATAAGTAACTCAGCATCTAATTCTTTCAAGAACGCATTAAAATGTGATTCAGTTAGTGCTTTTGGAGGCATAGTTGCTTTTAATGCAAATGTTGATAAAGAGGCTGCACTAAATCTTAAAGACATTTTTTTAGAGTGCGTAGTAGCACCATCCTTTGATAAAGAAGCTTTAGAAATATTAAAAACAAAAAAAAATTTAAGAGTTTTAAGATTACCTAAAAGTATCCTCCCTAAAGGAAAACAAACTTCTTTCAAGTCAATTATGGGAGGGATATTAATGCAAGACTATGATAAACAAGAAAATAATGAAGATACTTGGATTTCAGTAACTAAAAATTCTCCAAGTGACCAAGAGTATTTAGATTTGAAATTTGCCTGGAAAATTTGTAAACACATTAAATCTAATGCCATTGTGATTGCAAAAGATCAACAGACTCTTGGAATAGGAGCTGGGCAAATGAATAGAGTTGGAGCTTCAAAAATAGCTTTAGAAGCAGCTAAAGAAAATAGTTCTGGAGGGGTTTTAGCAAGCGATGGTTTTTTTCCATTCGCAGACACAGTAGAGCTTGCAGATAAGTTTGGAATAAGGTCTATTATTCAGCCAGGAGGTAGTATAAGGGATAAAGAAAGTATTAATATGTGTGACTCAAAGGGGATTTCAATGATATTCACAAATAGAAGGCATTTCCTACATTAGATCAATTTGATTTTGGATAATAAGTTATTTTATTTGTCTTACGAAGTAAAGCTAACCTTCCAGGTCCTGCGCATAAAAAATAAAGAGAAATAGCTCCATATATAAAAGAAAGTTCAAAAGCATAATTATGCCCATCAACTACTGCCAATGGGAATCCCTCTAAACCAGTATCTAAAAAGTGAAAATAAACTGCAAATGCCATCGTAGAAAAAAGACCAAGTGAACAAAGTCTTGCAAAAATTCCTAAAGCCAATCCTAATGGGCATACTAATTGAGTAATAGCAGCTCCGTAAGTCCAAAGGACAGGATCACCTGGTAAAAATGGGAAATATTTACCTACAACAAATTCTCCAAATCCTTGAGGATCTTGAAGCTTTTCCAAGCCATGGTGAATCATCAAAACACTAAAGCTAATTCTTAGAAGAAAAATGGATAATTCCCCTAGTATATTCACCTCCGAATTCGAAGAAGGATTAGCAACAACAACTTCGACTTTTTGAGGTGCCTTTGAAGCATTCATTTTGGCTGTCTGATCTTGATTAGATTGTCTTGTGTCTTCCATACTTCAATTTTTTTAATTATTCTAGATAATAATGTAGATCTTTAGGAATATATGCTTTATAAAGTTAAAAATTATGCAGAAAAATTAATATTTATTTAGTAATAGCAATTAATTTTTCGATAACATCAGCCACTACCTTATCTGGGGTAGAAGCTCCGGAAGTGATACCTACCTTAACTTCACCGTCTGGAATAAAATTCTTTTTCAAAATCAATTCAGATTCTAGAGGTTTATGACAAATAGAATTATTTTCAACAGAAATTCTATCTGATATATCAATATGAAAAGACTCAATGTTATTCGTTATTGCAATTTCCTGCAAATGAGTGGTATTTGAAGAATTAAAACCTCCTATAACAACGAGAATATCCAAGTCTTCATCAACTAAAGAAAACATCGCATCTTGTCTTTCTTCTGTAGCATCACAAATAGTATTAAAAGCTAAAAAATGATCATTAATATTTACTGGTCCATATTTAGTTAACATTGTATTCTCAAAAAGTTTCCCAATTTCCTCAGTTTCACTTTTGAGCATAGTTGTTTGATTAGCAACTCCTATTCTCTCAAGATGAATATCTGGATCAAATCCATTTGAACAAGCTTTTGCAAACTTATTCATAAATTTGTTTTTGTCCCCATTTCCTTGAATGTAATTAGATACATATTCGGCCTCAGCCAAATCAAAAACGACTAAGTAATCTCCTGCAAATGATCTTGTAGCAAGAGTCTCTTCATGTTTATATTTACCATGAATAATAGAAGTAAAAGTATGCTTTTTATGCTTCTCAACAGTGTGCCAAACTTTGGAAACCCAGGGGCAAGTAGTATCAATTATCTGACATTTTTTTTCATGAAGTAACTGCATCTCTTGAACTGTAGCTCCAAAAGCAGGAAGAATAACGACATCGCCTGTTGAGACAGAGGAGAAGTCCTTTATACCATTTTTTGTAGAAATTATTTTTACATTCATCCTACTCAAATGATTATTAACCGATGGATTATGAATTATTTCATTAGTCATCCAAATATCCTCATTAGGATAATGCCTTCTCGTTTCATAGGCCATTGCAACTGCTCTCTCAACACCCCAACAGAAACCAAAAGATTTAGCTAGTTTTATCTTCAACCTACCTTCTTCAAAACTAAAATCATTTTCTCTTATTGATGCTATTAAATCACTTTGATAAGATTCTCCTAAAGCCTTGGCGCGTTTAGTTGGAGATTCAAAACCTTTACGGTTATATCTTCCAGAATGTTGTATGGCGTGTTTTACAGCTTGAGTATCCATAATATAAATATTACATCATTTAAATTAATTTTTTGAAAAAAAAAAGAAACCTGACATAAGTCAAGTTTCTGATTTTATATTTAAGTTTTAGCTTATTTTGCAGATGCAAAGTCTGGATATGCTTCCATACCATGCTCTCCAATATCTAAACCTTGAGTCTCTTCCTCTTCAGATACACGAATTCCTCCGAATAATCCTCCAATAACAGACCAAGCGATCCAGCAAGTAACTAGTGTCCAGATGGCATAAGCCGCTGCACCCAGAGCTTGAACAAGAAGTAGATTAATACCACCACCATTGAACAATCCCATACCTGCTCCATCTCCTTGAACTGCTGTTCCCCAAAGACCAATAACTACAGTACCCCATACACCACAAACTCCATGAACAGAGAATGCGCCGACAGGATCGTCAATTTCAGCTGCATCAAGTGCTGCAACAGAGAATACAACGATGATACCGCCAACTAGTCCAGCGAACCAAGCTCCAGCGAGAGTCATATCACCACAACCTGCAGTAATACTTACCAAACCAGCAAGAATACCGTTAATGATCATTGTAAGATCTGGCTTCCCTGAAGTTAGAGTAGAAACAATAGTTGCTCCAATAGCACCAGCAGCAGCTGCAAGAGTAGTCGTTACAGCTACATATGGAACCCATTGATCCATTGCAAGTTGAGAACCTGGATTAAATCCATACCAACCTATCCATAGAACCAATGCACCTAATGTGGCAATAGCCATGTTGTGTCCTGGCATAGCCTGTGGCTTTCCATCAGAGTATTTACCGATTCTTGGCCCAAGAAGCATAGCTCCTACTAAACCTGCCCATGCTCCAACTGAGTGAACAATTGAAGAACCAGCAAAGTCTACAAAACCAAGAGAATCAAGCCATCCACCGTTCCATTTCCAGCTACCAGCAACTGGATAAATAAATGCTGTTAAAACTATTGCAAAAACAACAAATTCACCAAATTTTACTCTTTCAGCAACAAGACCTGAAACGATTGTTGCGGCAGTGCCTGCAAAAGCAGACTGGAATAAGAAATCAACAGTAGGAACTAATCCAGCATCAGCAACTGTTTCAGCAGTTACAGTTGGATCAAAAAATAGGCCCATAAAATATAGCCATCCACCAGCAACACTGTCTCCGTACATTAGAGAGTAACCAATTACCCAGTAAGAGGTAACGGCAAGTGCAAATACGAATAGGTTTTTGGCAAGGATGTTAACGGCGTTCTTAGAACGACACATACCTGCTTCTACCATGGCGAAGCCGGCGTTCATAAAGATCACTAAAATAGTAGCAATCAGTAGCCATAAATTATTAGCTAGAAAAGCTGCATTCAACTCAGGTAGATCGCCTGCATGAGCAGAAAGATTAAAGATACCTAAACCAAACAAAGCTAGAGGGACAGTTGCAAGCCACAACATTGAGCGGTTTGAACTAAATCCACGAATACTCCTCAAAAGGAGCATAGGTCCATTAACAAGACTAGCGTCTTGAAGTTTGGACCTAGAGCGCCTTTGAGGCGTTTGCAAAGCAGTGGTCATAAAATAAAAATTAGTCTGCAAAAAAACAGGAGTACCTGTTTCCTTTCATATATAATTTTGCTCAGAAAACTAATCTATGTCTAGTAGTCGTTTATACCAATTTAACAGTTGTGCTTTAAACAGATTTTGGTAAATTAAGTAATTTTGAAGAATTTAATTGAAAAAAACTTGTTCTTTAGTCTAATTTCAAGGGTCGGAATCCATTCCAAGATACATGATCTTGATGAAATTCAAAGCAGCATGGGATCAATATCATTCCTGCATTAGTCGATTCCCTAAAAAGCTTACCGTACAAAGGATCTGCTTCATTTCCAGGAGCAAAGAAATCAACATCATTTCTTGTGATACAAGGAACCAATACACTTTTACTTTCAGGAATTAAACCCTTTAATTCAATCAAGTGTTTTTGCCCCCTTTTAGTCTCTGTATCAGGGAAAAGAGCTATATTATTTTTTGTCCAAGTAGTATTTTTGACCTCAATATAAATGTTACGATTATCAGGATTTGAAGATTTTGGAGTTAATAAGAAGTCAATTCTACTTTTTTTATCTTTCCCGTAAGGGACTTCAGACTTAATTGAAGCTATATCACCAAGCACATCTTGGAGTAAGTTTTGTTCAATAACTTTTTTAATCAATTTGTTTGCAAATAATGTATTGATCCCGACCCATACCTCTTCATTTTTACTTCCTGATACTTTTACTTGTTCCCAAGTCCAAGGTAGCTTTCTTTTAATAGAGGAAGAAAAGCTCATTCGAACTTTAGCTTCATCTTTTAAAAGTCCTTTCATGGGACCCGTATTAGCACAATGTGCAGTAACTATTTCGCCATTATCAATCTTAATATCCGCAAGAAATCTTTTATATCTTTTTATTAATACACCTTCAGTTAGGGGTTCAAATTCAATTATCCGATCATTCATAAATTTGATATACATTAAAATTGAAATATAATTGAATCTTAATCTTCTTGGAAAAAGTTTTAATCAATATCTCATGAATTCATATTTTAAAAATAGTGTATTTTCAATTTCGTTTGCCACATCACTAAGTAAAGTAGCGGGTTTTATAAGACAAATATTTATAGCTGCAGCCTTTGGAATTGGAATAACATACGATGCATTTAATTATGCCTATATAATCCCAGGCTTTTTACTTATAGTTATTGGAGGTATTAACGGTCCATTACATAATGCGGTTGTAGCAGTCATAACTCCTCTTGATAAGCAAATGGGTGGAGTTCTTTTTACAAAAGTAAGTATTAAATTAACTTTTTTATTTTTTATATTAGGGTTAATTGTATTTTTTAATTCCGATTTTATTATAAATTTAATAGGGCCAAATTTAAGTACCAATTCGAAATCTTTAGCAACTTACCAATTAAAAATCCTTACTCCTTGCATACCCTTATCAGCCTTTATAGGTTTAAGTTTTGGAGCTCTTAACTCAAGAAATAAATTTTTTATATCAAGCGTAAGTCCAGCTTTTACTAGTCTTATAACAATTATATTTATTTCAATTACTTGGATTATAAATAATCAAAGTAAAACTTCAAATTATTTTTTTTATACAGGATTACTAGCCTCAGCAACCTTGGTAGGTACCTTAATACAATTTTCTATACAATTCTGGGAAATCCATAAGATAGGCTTATTAAAATTTAAGACCAAAGGCATTTCCGTTAAACACGAAGAGAAAAGAATCTTAAAATTAATAGCTCCTACATCTATTTCATCCGGTTTAGGGCAAATAAATGTTTTTATTGATATGTTTTTTGCTTCAAGCTTTCAAGGGGCCGCCTCAGGACTAGCCTATGGCAATTTTCTTGTACAAGCACCACTTGGCGTTTTATCAAATGCTTTGATTTTGCCATTACTCCCAAAGTTTTCAAAATTCAAGAGTAAAAAAGAGAGTAGAAATTTAGAAAAAACCTTAATCTCAGGAATAGAATACTGTTTTTTAGCAACTTTTTTTTTAACTGGTTTTTTTATAACATTTAATAATCAAATAGTTCAATTTGTTTTTCAAAGAGGTGCTTTTAGTTTTGAGGCTTTCTTTTTAGTAAAGAATATATTAATTGCCTACGCTGTTGGCATTCCCTTTTACCTTTACAGAGATTTGTTAGTTAGAACTTACTATGTCATTGAGAAACCAAAGTTACCTTTTCAATTATCTTTAGCAGGAATAATACTCAATGTTTTCTTTGATTGGTTTTTACTTGGAGCTCCGATTAATAATGTTGGTAATTTACTCCCTTATAATTTTGGTGTTATTGGGATAATACTTTCTTCAGCAATAGTTAATTTGATTATTTGTATTTTTCTTTCTTTGAAATTTATTAACTATAGAATTAATTTACCCATAACAATTTTATTAAAAAAAATTGCTCTTATTTCATTAGCATGCTCAATAGCGAGCACGATTTGTTACTCAATTAGCATTAACATTAATAGATTAGACTCAAACATTTGGGGATTATTCATATTAGTTTTCGGATTTTCAGGTTATTCAACAATTTATTTTTTGATAACCAAGTTATTTGGGGTAAATAAATTAAATCTTTTCTTAAAGAAATGATTAATTAATATTTACAAATTTTCCAGTATTTCTGCTAAATCAGAAATTTGCGATGGAGTGATCATTTTTGATAAAGGAATTGTTTGATTACCATTACCAATTTTAACCTCAATCGAATCTAGGCTCAATTTTGCTGCCTCATAACTACCTTTTTCTAAATTCCCAATACATTCAAGAGCAAGATTCCTAGCTAAACCAGCATCTCCTAGGTAAAGGTTCCATCTTTCTATTTTTATAAAAATTCTTTCTGAAATAATATTTTCAAGGTCACTAATTTGTATCTGAGCATCCGTCATATGAAAATTAAGTTGATTGTTTTTTATAATCCTTAGGTTTTTTTATAAATACAAAAAGCAAATGTGATGAGAGAAGAACTGCCCATGCAATTGCAAAATTATTAAAAAAAACCAATTCATGTTTAATCTCTTTAAAAAGCCAAGTGCCACTCACAACAGCTGTAAATATCATGCAATGAATAACAAAATTTACTATACGAGAGAAATGTTTGTAAGTGGGATCTTCTGAATCACCATTGCCATACCATTTAATCGGCATAATTATAAATTTAATTTGTTAATTATATTCAGTTTAGCGGAAATCTAGTTGACTAAGAGACCCAGGACCAGAGATATTACATAAATATGCGCCTGTAGCTCAGTGGATTAGAGCACCTGACTACGGATCAGGGTGTCGGGAGTTCGAATCTCTCCAGGCGCGTTAAATTTATGAAATAATTTTTTTACATTTTACTTTAAAAAATCGTTTATATTTAGGACATAACTCCAATTAATTTAATGAACATTCTTCAAGATCTGAGAGAAAGTGATTCAAAAATATTTAACCTAATTAATTCAGAAAAAAATAGACAAGAAACACATCTTGAATTAATCGCTAGCGAAAATTTTGCTTCAATGGCAGTAATGGAGGCTCAAGGTTCAGTTTTAACAAATAAATATGCTGAAGGTCTTCCTCAAAAAAGGTATTACGGTGGGTGTGAATTTGTAGATGAGATTGAAGAACTTGCTATTGAGAGAGCTAAAACATTATTTAATGCAGATTGGGCAAATGTTCAGCCTCATAGTGGGGCACAAGCAAATGCAGCTGTTTTCTTAAGTTTACTTAATCCTGGAGACACTATTTTAGGAATGGATTTGTCTCATGGTGGACATTTAACACATGGATCCCCAGTCAATATGAGTGGAAAATGGTTCAATGCCGTCCATTATGGAGTGGATAAAGAAACTAATAGATTAAATTTTAATTTAATTAGAGATATTGCTTTAGCTACAAAACCAAAACTAATTATTTGTGGGTATTCTGCTTATCCAAGAACAATTGATTTTGAATCATTCAGAAGAATTGCTGACGAAGTTGGAGCTTTTTTAATGGCTGATATTGCTCATATCGCTGGACTAGTAGCAAGTAAGTTGCATCCTAATCCAATTCCATATTGTGATGTAGTAACTACTACAACACATAAGACTTTGAGAGGTCCAAGAGGAGGTTTGATTTTATGTAAAGATAAAGAATTTGGGAAAAAATTTGATAAATCTGTATTTCCTGGAACTCAAGGTGGACCTCTAGAACATATTATTGCAGCTAAAGCTGTAGCATTTGGAGAAGCTTTACAACCCAACTTTGTTAGTTACTCAAAAAAAGTTATCAATAATGCCAAAGTTCTATCTTCAACTTTAATTAATAGAGGAATAGATATCGTAAGTGGAGGTACAGATAATCATATCGTTTTACTTGACTTAAGAAGTATTAAAATGACAGGTAAAGTTGCTGACTTACTTGTAAGTGAAGTAAACATAACAGCTAACAAAAATACTGTACCTTTTGATCATGAATCACCTTTTGTCACAAGTGGTTTGAGATTAGGAACTGCTGCATTAACTACTAGAGGTTTTAACGATGAAGCATTTATTGAAGTTGGTGAAATTATCGCTGATAGATTACTAAATCCGAATGATCTAATAATAGAAAAAAAATGTATGGAAAGAGTATTAACTTTATGTAACCGTTTTCCTCTTTATGAAGGTAAACTTGAAACATCAATTAAATGATCCCAACTGTAAAGGGGTTGAAATTCTTTCTATAGGAAGTGAATTACTATTAGGTAATATTGTAAATAGCAATGCTCAATGGATATCTGAGGAGTTATCTTCATTAGGACTTAATCATTTCAGACAGTCAACTATTGGAGATAATTGCGAAAGGATAAGTAAATTAATTAAGGAAATATCTTCAAGAAGTCATCTCTTAATAACTACAGGTGGTCTGGGGCCTACTCCAGATGACTTAACTACTGAAGCTATCGCTAACTCTTTTAATGCCTCTCTTTCTGAAAGAGAATATTTATGGGATGGAATAAAAAAAAAGCTTTCACTTTCAGGCTCAAAGCTAAATAACTCTAGTTTAAAAAAACAATGTTTTTTCCCTGAAGATGCACAAATAATTAATAATCCCAGAGGCACTGCTCCTGGAATGATATGGGAACCAATAAAGGGATTTACTATCATGACTTTTCCTGGAGTGCCAAGTGAAATGAAAGAAATGTGGAAAGAAACTGCTGTTGATTACATTAAAAATAATTTTTCAGATGGCTTTGTATTTTTTTCAAATACTCTTAAATTTTCAGGAATAGGAGAATCTACTCTTTCTGAAAAGATTGATAACCTCTTAAAACTAAAAAACCCCACTGTCGCACCATACGCTAATTTAGGGGAGGTTAAGCTCAGAATAACTGCAAGAGCTAAAAATGAATTAGAAGCAAGAAAAATAATTAAACCAATAAAAGAAAAATTGAAAAAAGAGTTTTCAGAGTTTATTTTTGGAGAAAATGATGATGATCTATCGAGCGTATTAATCAATGAATTAATAAAAAGAAAAGAATCTATAGTTTTTGCAGAATCCTGCACTGGAGGTCTTCTTTCTTCCTCTATAACTAAAAAATCAGGTGCATCTCAAGTATTTAAAGGTAGTATTATTTCCTACAGTAATGAACTTAAACAATCATTATTAAATATTCCAGAATTCCTAATTAAAAAATATGGGGCCGTCTCCGAAGAAGTTGCTCAGGAAATGGCAATTAATGCAAAAGAAAAACTTAATTCAGATTGGTCAATTGCAATTAGTGGAATTGCAGGTCCAAATGGAGGAAGTAAAGAAAAGCCTGTTGGATTAGTACATATTGCAATTTCTGGACCATATAATCACCTTACTAATATCAAAAAAATATTTAGCTCAACCAGAAATAGAATTGAAATTCAAAGACTAAGTGTAAATGTGTGTTTAAACAGCCTTAGATTAATCTTATTATCTACTAGTAAGTAATTTTTTTACAAATTGAGTCAAGATACCTTATTTGATAAAGTCTGGGATTTACACAAAGTTGCAAATCTTCCTGGTGGCTCTGATCAAATCTTTATCGGTCTTCACCTTATTCACGAAGTCACTAGTCCGCAAGCATTCGGAGCTTTAAAAGATAAAAATTTAAAGGTAAAATTTCCAAATAGAACTGTTGCGACGGTTGATCACATCGTGCCAACAGATAATCAAAGCAGGCCTTTCAAAGATAATCTTGCGGAACAAATGATTGACACTTTAGAGAAAAACTGCCTAGAGCATGAAATTAAATTTTTTAATATTGGAAGCGGTAATCAAGGGATTGTTCATGTAGTAGCTCCAGAACTTGGATTAACACAACCAGGTATGACTATCGCATGTGGAGATTCTCATACATCAACTCATGGAGCTTTTGGATCAATTGCTTTTGGGATTGGGACAAGTCAAGTAAGAGATGTACTTGCGAGTCAAACAATAGCTATGAATAAACTCAAAGTCAGACAAATTTGGTGTGAAAACAAATTACCAAATGGCATTTTTGCTAAAGACTTAATACTAAATATAATTAATCAACTTGGAGTAAAAGCAGGAGTTGGTTATGCCTATGAATTTGCTGGTCCTGCGATAAGTGCTCTATCTATGGAAGAGAGAATGACTATATGTAATATGTCTATTGAAGGAGGTGCACGATGTGGTTACATAAATCCTGACGAAAAAACCTTTAGTTATATTAAGGATAGAATATTTTCTCCTAAAGAAGAAAATTGGGAAAAGGCTATTAAGTGGTGGAAATCATTACAAAGTAGTGATAGTTCAATTTATGATGATGTTTTTAAGTTAGATGCCTCCAAAATAGAGCCCACTATTACATGGGGGATTACTCCAGGACAAAGTATCAGTATAAATCAAAAAATACCTACATTAAAAGAGATAGAACCATGCGATCAATTTATAGCAGGAGAGGCATATGAATATATGGGTTTCAAACCTGGACAATCAATTAAAGATACACCTATTGATGTTTGTTTTATTGGTAGTTGTACCAATGGAAGAATAAGTGACTTAAGAATTGCAGCTGAAGTATTAAAGCATCATAAAGTAGCAAAAAATATAAAAGCATTTGTAGTCCCAGGATCAGAGATGGTTGCGAAAGAAGCAAAAGAGGAAGGTCTTGATAGGATATTTATTAATGCAGGTTTTCAGTGGAGAGAACCAGGTTGCTCAATGTGTTTAGCAATGAATTCGGACAAACTTATGGGGAATCAGGTAAGTGCTAGTTCAAGTAATAGAAATTTTAAGGGGAGACAAGGATCTCCAAATGGAAGAACACTACTAATGAGTCCTGCAATGGTTGCAGCTGCATCAATAGCAGGAAAAGTAAGTGATGTAAGAGATTTTATTAACAAATGAAGTCAATATTCAATCCTCCAATTGGAAGTATTTCTGAAATAAATGGTAAATGTATCTCATTAATTGGAGATGATATTGACACTGACCGAATAATTCCTGCGCGATTTCTGAAGTGCATTAATTTTGATGCATTGGGTAAATCTGTGTTTGATGACGACCGTAAAACACTTAAAGGAAACCATCCTTTTGATTTAGAGTGTAATAATGGAGCATCAATACTTATTGTTAACAGTAATTTTGGATGTGGTTCAAGCCGAGAACATGCTCCTCAAGCATTGATGCGATGGGGAATAAAAGCAATTATTGGAGAAAGTTTTGCTGATATTTTTTACAGTAACTGTATTGCGATAGGAATCCCATGCTTTACTCTTCCCAGTTCCACAATAAAAACCATGCAGAAATATACAGATAATAAAGATTTTTTCTTAAAAATTGATCTTTATAAATCGATTGCATTAGCGAAAGACTTAAAATTTAATCTTGAGATAAAAGAATCTTCAAAAAAAATGTTTTTATCTGGCGAGTGGGACGCGACCTCAACACTTCTTGCAAATAAAAGCTTAATTGAGGAAAAAATAAATGAATTACCTTATATAAAGTTTAATAATGACAGCCCATAATTATTCGAAACCATATAAAGCAAAATCGATTCCTCCTGATTCATTATGAGGTTGATAAAAAATACCAACTTCAAAGGATCGTTTTTTCCAATTCAATGAGATTTTTGAATTTATAAAATCCCCATAACTTTTTGAGTTGCCGTCCAAATTTATAGTTCCGTTACTTTTAAGAAGAATTGGTCCATATAATTGTTGATCTAATTCAATATCTAAAGTGACCTTATCTGAAATTTGATCAAATTTAAAAATACTATCTCCTCCTTTAATCCTATAAAAAGGAAATACTTTTACTCTTGTGTAGTCCAAATATTTCTTTTTGAAATTCCCAAATACTATTTCAGGGCCCGCTCCAAAGCCAACATACTCTTGATGCTTACCATCTTCATAAAATGAATATAAAGCCTCTAATTTAGTATTAATATGAATCCCCCTCTTTACAGGCTCAAAGATAAAATTAAATGACTTATCAACAAATTTATTATTAGTTTCTTTTATGTTTATGGGGAACTTCTGATCTAATGAATAAAATAAACTTCCTTTATAACTGGTTAGTAAATCCTTAGTATTTAATCCCTCACCTTTAAATTTACCTAAACCGATTGTGAAGTTTTCTGTCTTTGTTATACCATTTACTTCCCATGTATTACTTTTTGTTATCTTTGATCCAAAACCTAAATATATTTCTGATTCACCTATTGACCCATTCCAAATCCTATCTCTATAAACGCCGAAAAAACTGTTATCCCATTTTGAATTTAAAAAATTAATCTCTTTACTCAAATCAACTTTAAATCTCAAAGCTTGGAGAAATTTTTCAGAATCAAAAGAATATAGTTTTTTATCAATTTTAAGATCCCAATCATTAATTTCTCCTCTTAAATTAGAATTTAAGGCAAAGTAATCAACAAGAGATGTATCTGTTTTTGATTTATCAGCAGTTATTGAATCTCCCTTATTTACGAAACTTTTTGTATATCCTTTAAAAGATCTTTGGATCAAAAATTGTGGTTCTAAATTAAGAACAAAATCATCTGATATATTAATTGGATTTAATTTTCTTCCAATAAAATACCCATCTCTATCTAAATTATCAGTACCTATATACCACTTTGAATTAAAGTCAAAAGAATTGCCATCTTTTGATTTACTTAACGTTCTATTGCCAAACCAAAATGGGATAGGTAATCTATCTTCTAATATAAGAAAACTAATTGATGAATTGATTTTCAATTCATCATTTTTTGGAATAATTTTTAATTTATTTATTTTGAATTTAACTTGATCTGTTTCAAGTAAATCATTTGTGAAAATCGCTTTTTGAGCTGTCCATTCATTATCTATTACACTTAATTCATCTGTATAAAAAATCCAATTATCAATACCATTAGGAGTATGTAAGACCTTACTCTTAACTATTGATGCAAGAATTAATGGGATTTCATTAGAATCATCAGAATTAAATTTAAGGTTTTCTATAAAACTTTTTGTTTTTATCAAACCTTTTACTTTTAAAAATTTACCCTTTTTGGATTTAAAATCATATTTAATTTCTTCTGCTCTAAAGACTTGTTCCTGTAAGATTAATTTAATATTCCCTTTTGCCTTTACGGTCTCGTTTAATTTATCGTAAACAAGACTATCAGCTTTAAAAGAATTTCCTTTAAAAGTTGCTAGTACATTTCCCTCTGCATATAGAACATTATTTTCTTGATATTGAATATCAGATTTTATTTCTAATTGTTGTTTTTGATTTAAAAGACTTCCAAGAACTAATTTTTGATTATTATCAAAGATTTTATAAGAATATTGATTTATTAAATTATAAGAAGACAATTTTTCTTCTTTTAAAACCGTTTTTGCATATTTATTTTCTTTATTAATTTCTACATATTTTTTACTAAATGCCTCTGCAACAGTAGATGAATTAAATGGATTTAATAAATTTATAAAAACAAAAATAAAAAATATATAATTTCTTTTTTGAAATATACTTAAATTCATTATCCAAAGTAAAGATCTCCAACTAATCTTGAGGACTTTCTAGATCTTTTCTATTTGGAGTTCTGGTTGGATCACTTGCTAAAAATCCAAATAAAAATATTCCAACGAAGAAAAAGACAATTGTGTAAACGGAAATTTTAAGGGCAAGCATAGAATTACTGAAACTGACAGATTTATATCTTATTAAATTTATATTTAAATTATGATAAAAGGTTTACTTTTTGTATTTTTGGAAAATTTTGAAATACTTTATGAATCTATTTATATCTAAAAATACAATACTTAATCATCGTGGTCATCCCAAGGATCAGTAAGAGTAGCAGCCCTAGGTCCAAAAGCTGTCCAGAGTCCAAAACCTGTTAAAGCCAAGAGCAAAGTAAGAATTGTAACTGCTACAGAAACAGCTGGATCTGGTGCGGATGATAAAGTTTGCATCAATTTTGGTAAGTTTTTAAACAATTTATGTATTAATTCTTATACAATAGCGAAATATATACGATTTCGAGAAATTACTATGGGCCAAAAAACTGCATTGGGAACTCTTTTAAAAGCAATTGGGAATTCAGGCCAAGGGAAAGTTGTTCCAGGATGGGGAGCAGTTCCTATTATGACTGTAATAGGTTTACTTTTATTAGTTTTCCTTGTTATCCTCTTACAAATTTATAATCAGTCATTACTTCTACAAGGTTTCTCAGTAGATTGGAATGGAAACTAGGTTCATAGAAATTACGATATAGTGATTTATTTTTTGTGTAAAATTTCAAAAATAGTCAAATTTTATAATTTTATTAGTAAAAAATGAAATTTCTACTTTAATTTGCGTAGTCATACACATATACAAAAACTAATTAATTTCTATTTTATAATTTTAAAAAACTCAATAGATAAAATTTCAATTATGAGCAATAATGAGAAATTTATAGTTGGTTTGGGTAATCCTGGAAAAGAATATATTAAAAATAGACATAACATTGGATTTTTACTACTTGAAAAATTTTCTGAAAAATATAATTCAAAATTTACTTTAAAAAATAAGCTTAAAAGTTGGTATTCAGAATTTAAAATAGATAATTTTACTTATAGATTATTTATGCCAAATACTTTTATGAATAACAGTGGAGATGCTATAAGAGCAATAGTTGATTGGTACAAAATAGATTTGGATCAGCTTTTTATAATAGTTGATGATATTGATCTTCCTCTGGGAAAAATTAGATTTAGAAAAAAGGGAAGTTCTGGGGGACATAATGGTCTTAAAGATATTATTAAAAAATTGCAAACTGAGAATTTCAATAGAATAAAAATCGGGATAGGGGGGGCTCCCATTAATGAAAAAGGAAAAACCTTCAATACTATTTCTCATGTCTTAGGAAATATATCTTCAGAAGAAAGTTTAACTTTAGATAAAGTTTATAAACAATTAATCGAATCACTTGCAGAATTAAATACTAAAAATGAAGATTATATTATTAATGAACTTAATTCTTTCCATAAAGAAAAGAATTAATAAATGAAACCAAAACCTGAGACAACAGCGCACGTCAGTGTAAAAGAGTACTGCTTCACTAAAAAAGAAGTAAAAGGAGTTGTTGAAGCAAGCGATTTCAAGTGGAATTTCACATGGTCATTTGGTAAAGGTTTGTTATTTGTAAAACCACCATTAGGTAGAGCATTAATTGAGGATTCATTATTAAGATTCCTTTTAAAGAAAGATTACGAGCTAGAAGCAGGAAATGAATATAAATTTACTATTTCTGCCAGGTTTTAGTCCTAATTTTTTCACTAAAATCGCATTTAATATTAAAGTAATCCTCCATAATAATTAATGCAGCTAATGCATCTAAATTTTTATTCAAAATAAATATTTCTCTTGGAAAAAAAGATTTTATACCAAGTAAAGGAAAAATTTCAAAATATCTTTGTTTAGCCCTATAAGTTGAATTTTTTTCTTCAGCAATAATTAAATGAGGTACGAACTGATTTAAATCTTCTATAAAGTATTTACTACTTGTTCCATTACCAATAAGAAACTGAAAATTTTCTTCTTTCTGATTTTTTTTTTCAAGATATTTTAAAAGTAGTTGACTCTTAATAACTACTGCTTCATAAACTTTTTTTTCTTTAATATCAGCTATTGTTACTCCACATTTAGATTTCCCAGGATCAATAGATATTACTTTAGACATCTATAATTCAGGATAATTTAAATTTAATTCAACAATTATCTGTTGAGCAGTCTTACTATTCATCAACGAGACAACCTCTAATTCAAAATTAGTCTTTTCATTTTTATTTAAGAAGTCTCTTAATTCTTTTATAGAGTCGCTTCGTAATTTAATTTCATTTGTAAGTGAGCCTCTTCGCTTCATTTCGGCCAAGCTTGAGGATAGTAAGTAATTTACCTTATCACCAAAATCTTCTTTATTAAAACCTTCTTGCTTAAAATCTATTTTTGTAATTTTTTCACCTTTTCTAACAATTATTTTATTTTCTGTTAACTCAGGGAAAGCATAAACATAATTTTCACCCATTAAAACATTCCTTACAGATTTTATATTAACTACCCAATCACCTCCTTTTAATATAGTATTTTCCAATTCTTCGATATGATTTTTTCTTAATAACAATAAATTTCTTATCCTTTTACTTTTTGGTTTGACTATTTTATTAGTGTAGCTATTAGCATTTATAATAATTTTTTCTATTTGAGATTTAACATCTTCTTTATTAGAAGAACTTATCTCTGAAATAATTAAAGATTGCCCACTTCTTATTACGAATTTCCCACTCCTTAATGCTAATATATTTTTCTCTAGAAGTTTAAATTCAGTCTCTTTTGCTTTAATTTTCGTTTCTAGTTTTTCTCTTTCTTTTTTTAATGGTATCAATATTTGTTTACTTTCCTGAAGTTTTTTCTGTAAATCTCCCAACCTGAAAAGACCAACTCTCAACTGCCTATTTACTAATATCATTAAAAACAATGATGAGGCACTTATCAAGCTACCAGTCAAAATTGTGATTAAGGTTGCTGTTTTTTTTGGTCTTAACTTTAAAACACTAAATCTTGCTTTACCGATCTTTGAGCCTAATATATCTCCTAATGTTGAAATTAATCCCCCAAGGAGTAATAAGAAAATAATGAAAAGCCAACCAGACACAATATCTTTATTTAATTATTAATAACATAATAGATAATTAATCGATTAATTATCAATTAAATCTTTTCGAAAGTGCTATTGGATCAAAAACTGTAATTTTTTTCCTTTCTATTATTAGTAATCCTGAATCTTTCAAATCTCCTAATAGTCTCGTGATAGTCACTCTTGTAGAACCTATAGCTTCTGCTATCGCTTGATGAGAAAGTCTCAAATCTATAGTAATACCCTTTTCACTTGCTACTCCAAAATCTCGGCACAAAACCATCAAAAAACTTACTAAGCGAGATGACATATCTCGATGCGTCAGAGTTTCTATCATTGTTTCTGTCTGTAGTATTCTACTTGAAAGCCCTTGTAATAGTAAAAGCCCAACTGATGCATCTGCCTCAATTGCTCTCAAAACAGAATTTGCAGGAGCTGTAATCATTTCAACTCTTGTAAAAGCTATAGAATGATAAAAACGATCCGACCTATGACCTGTCAAAAGAGATAGAACGCCAAAAAGGCTATTTTCCCTTAACAAGGCTACAGTGATTTCCTCACCTGACTCATATACTCTTGATAACCTTACGGCTCCTCTTCTTATTAAATAAACTCTTTCTGCAGGATCTCCAGGGAAAAATATTGTTTTCGATCTCTCAACCATTTCTGTACTAGCCCCTTCAAGACCTTTAATCACTTCCATTAAAGTTTTATTGATTGGGAAGCGTTCCCCAGCAGTGTTAATAGTATTTTTCCCGGATGGTTGCGGAGTTAAACGGCTGAATCCTCTTGAAGCAGGTAACATAGATATCTTTACTATTAAAAAACTTAAGGAGACAACTAAAAATTTCTTGTATCAACAGTAACATTTTTAAATTCTTATGATTTTTTTATAAAATTATTTCTAAAAAAATAAATTTTAATTAAAGAAGACTTTAAGTAAAATTACACTATATGCAGCGTACTTAAATTTAAATTATACTTAATATAGATAAAGTTAATCCATTATAATGGCAGTCAGTTCGTTAAATACTTATTCAACAAGTAATCATGAAGTTGTAAACATAAATAGAAATAACAAAGAATCTAAGCTAAGAGGAGTAAATCAGAATGGTCAGATTCATATTTATCAATCTTCTTACCGAGGGAGTTATTCATCTATTATTAGAGATTCTCTAAGAAATGCGGCCTTAGGAAGAAAAGTACTATTAGTACAAATTATGAAGGGAGGTGTAAAACAAGGAATTACTAATCCCCAAAAACTTTGCGGAAATCTTACTTGGATAAGATCATCAAAATCTTATGATGAGTATGATTCAGAAAATATAACCAATAATAAAGATTTAGCAAAAGCAATTAATAATTCTATAACTGAATCATGGGATTTTTGCAAAAAAGAATTACTTTCCGGAGAATATGATCAAATCATCCTTGATGAAGTTTTCCTTGCTGTTGATATGAATATTATCAGTAAAGATGATTTGATTTCAACACTTGAAAACCGATTTATATCAGGAGATGTAATCCTTACTGGTACATCCATTCCAAAAAATTTCTTATTAATGGCTGACCAAATTACAGAACTTCGCTCATAAAAATTATGCTAAAAAATGATCTTTGGATAAACCAAAAAGCTTCCGAGGGAATGATAAATCCTTTCCAATCAAATCTGATCAGGCATCTGGATCCTAATCAGAAAAAAAATGCAGTTTTAAGTTATGGATGTTCCTCTTATGGTTATGATTTAAGACTATCCTCTAAGGAGTTTCTAATATTCAAACATGTCCCAGGGACTGTTATGAATCCCAAAAAGTTTAATCCTGATAATTTAGAAAAAACTATTCTTCACAGTGATAAAGATGGTGAATATTTTATTTTACCTGCTCATTCTTACGGCTTGGGAGTTGCTTTAGAAAAAATGAAAGTCCCAGAAAATATTACTGTTATTTGTATTGGTAAAAGTACTTATGCTCGTCTTGGAATAATAGTAAATACAACTCCTGCAGAGGCGGGATGGGAAGGTCATCTTACATTAGAATTCAGCAACAGTTCAGGTGCAGATTGTAGGATTTATGCAAATGAGGGTATTTGTCAACTACTGTTTTTTGAGGGTGATCCATGCTCTACAACTTATGAAGATAGAAAAGGAAAATATCAAAATCAACCAGAACAAGTAACTTTAGCCAAAATTTAAAATGAGTAAAGTTGAGCTAATTTCATTAACTCCAGATGCTGAGAAAACAATGGCTCATATAGCCAGAGTGTCTAATCCTTCTAATCAAGCTAATGAAAAATTTGCCGGATTATTAAGGTATTGTATCCAACATGAGCACTGGTCAGTTTTCGAGCAATCATGTATGACCTTAAAAATTGAAACTAATAGAGGTATCGCAGCTCAAATTCTTAGACATAGATCATTTACTTTTCAAGAATTCTCACAAAGATATGCAGAGACTAATTTATTAGGAAATCATATTCCTATCCCAGAGTTAAGAAGACAAGATAAAAAAAATCGCCAAAATAGCATAGATGACATCCCTGATACACTAAAAAACAAATTGTCAGAAAAGATTGAGAACCATTTTAAAGAGGCAAATAAGTTATACGAAGAGATGCTTAATGCCGGAATCGCTAAAGAATGCGCAAGATTTGTTATGCCATTGGCAACTCCCACGAGAATATATATGACGGGCTCATGTAGGTCTTGGATTCACTATATACAATTAAGATCAAAAGAAGGGACACAAAAAGAACATATGGAAATAGCTGAAGATTGTAAGAAAGTATTTATTAAATATTTTCCATCTGTATCTGAAGCATTGAATTGGAAATAAAATTATGAATGACTTCTTGGAGAAGACTTATAATTTGTATTTTTTTTGATTGTTGAAAGTTCTGAATTTACAATATTTGAATTGCCTTGATAAGTTTGATCTAAATTATCTAGAGATTTTTTTATAGTTTTTTCTTCCTGTTTCCCGATAAAAGTAACTTCTAAATTCGCATTCTTATCAAAAAGATTTACTTGCGGTATTCCATTAACATTAAAAATTCTTATATATTTTTCCCATTTAGGATTATCAACATTTAAAAACACAAAATTAATATCAGTTTCATATTCATCTTTTATTTTGGCAACCTTTGGGGCCATTTCCTTACAAACTTCACACCACTCTGCATAAAATTCAAGAAAAGTAGGTTTATTGTTATTAAAAGCTATTTCAGGCTCAATAGACAATTCTCCAAACTCCTTGAGAAGAAAGGTAGTTTGAAATAAGGTGTTTTTTAATGCAAACACAAAACAAATAATTAAAGTAAAAAATAATATTAGTATCGATTTCCTTGAGACATTTAAAAATGATTCTTTATTTCCAGATTGCATCGAACATTCTTAACTTCTTATATTTTATATAAATAAAGTAAATAAAGAGAACATTGATCTTTTTACTTTTATTCAACTGATAGTATTAAATTAGGACTTAAAAAACAATACTAACTAATTTTTTAAATTAAAATATGCAATCTATATTTGGAACTGATGGAATTAGAGGGAAATTCGATAAAGAAATAACATATTCTTTAGCATATAAGTTTGGATATGCTTTAGGAATTATTCTGAAATCTAATAATCCAATACTAATAGGAAGAGATACAAGAGTGAGTGGAGAAATTCTTTTTGAAGCCATATCAAAAGGAATTAAAGAAGCAGGAAAAGAATTTGTATATATAGGAATCTGCCCTACGCCAGCTATCCCATTTTTAATAAAAAAAGAAAACTTTAGTAGTGGGATAATGATTTCGGCAAGCCATAATCCACCTGAATATAATGGGATAAAAATTTTTGATAATAATGGCGAAAAAGTTAAAAAAGATTTTGAAAATCGAATTGAACTTATTATGAGTGATTCAAATAATGAATCATGTTCTAAAAAAAATAAATCTAGAAGAAAAAATTACGATCTACTAAATATTTATACCCAAGGAATTATTGATACTATGGGCGATGAAAATTTACAAGGTTTGAAAATAATTCTAGATACTTGTTACGGATCAGCAACAACTTGCGCAGAAAGTATTTTTAAGAAACTAGGTGCTGATGTCAAAGTTATAAATAACGAAAAAGATGGTTTAAAAATAAATTTAAATTGTGGTTCTACATTTTTAGAGCCCCTAAATAAAGCTATAAAAGAGAACGATGCTGATATGGGATTTAGCTTCGATGGTGATGCCGATAGAGTAATTGGGGTTGATTCAAAAGGAAATATATTAGATGGGGATCATATCCTTTTTCTATGGGGCAGAGAACTTTTGGAAGAAAAATTACTTACAAAAAATTTACTCATCTCGACAAAAATGGCGAATTTAGGTTTTGAAAAAACTTGGAATAAAATTGGGGGGATTTTACATAGGACTGAAGTTGGAGATAAGTTTA